>DATLQA010000021.1:0-2212 GCA_035535495.1 Actinomycetota bacterium
GGACCAGGAGGTGCGCTACCGGTTCGACGACCTCGACGAGCTCACCCACGCCTACGCCCTGACCGTGCACCGCTCCCAGGGCAGCGAGTACCCGTGCGTGGTCGTGCCCCTGGTCCAGACCGCGTGGCTCATGCTGCAGCGTAACCTGCTCTACACGGCCGTCAGCAGGGCCAGGCAGCTGGTGGTGCTGGTGGGGTCGCGACGCGCCCTGGCCAAGGCCATCCGGACGGCCGGGGCCGGCCACCGCTATACCGCCCTCGACGACCGCCTGCGGCGCGGCAGCATCCGCCTGGAGGCCGCGGCTCAGACGAAGCTCTCGTCCACGTAGCACCAGCGACAGTCCTCGCCGCGCGGCGCCAGGTTCGAGTAGCCTCGGACCGTGAGCTTCATGGCGTTCCGTGGTGCGATCTTCGACGTCGACGGCGTGCTGGTCGACTCGCCACACGAACTCGCCTGGCGCGAGGCGCTCGGGCGGCTGATGGACGGCGAGTGGCGGGACATCCGCGACCAGACGAGCTGGGACCCTGAACGCTTCACCCCTGCGGTGTACAAGCAGGCGATGGCGGGCAAGCCGCGCATGGCAGGCGCCCGTTCCGCCCTCGAGCACTTCGGCGTGCCCGACGTCGACGCCCGCGCCGAGCGGTACGCCGCGGCCAAGCAGGAGTACCTCGTCGAGCTCGTCCAGGAGGGCCGGTTCATGGCCTTCGCCGACGCCCTGCGCTTCAGCCTGGCCGTCAAGGCCGCCGGCATCCGGGTCGCGGTGGCGTCCTCGTCCAAGAACGCCAGGCTGTTCCTGGAACGGATCCGGCTGGACACCTTCGCCGCCGAGCAGCGCCTCGAGTACGGCTTCCTCCGCCCGGGCATGACGCTGCAGGAGCTGTTCGACGCCGACATCTCCGGCCGGGACTTCCCCAAGGGCAAGCCCGACCCGGCGATCTTCCTCACCGCCGCCGCCGAGCTCGGCGTCCGCCCGGCCGACTGCTTCGTGGTCGAGGACGCCCCCAGCGGGATCCTGGCCGCCAAGTCCGCGGGCATGGCGGCGCTCGGGGTGGCCCGGCTGGACGACCGGGACCTGCTGGTCGAGGCCGGCGCCGACCTGGTCGTGTCCACCCTGGACGACGTCTCGGTGCCGGTGCTGGCCGAGGGGCGCCTGGCGGAGCGGCGGGCCGCCGCCGAGCTCCGCCAGCGGCACACCGAGCGGCCCCCGAGCGTCTGGACGCTGGCCTATGACGGCTTCGACCCCGTCCGCCAGGGGCTCCGTGAGGCGCTGTGCGCGCTCGGCAACGGTTTCTTCGTCACCCGCGGCGCCCTGCCCGAGGCCGAGGCCGACGGGGTGAGCTACCCGGGGACCTATGTCGCCGGGCTCTACAACCGGCTGGCCACCGAGATCGCCGGGCGCAGGGTCGTGAACGAGGACCTGGTGAACGTGCCCAACTGGCTGCCGCTGGCCTTCCGGGTCGCCGGCGGGCCGTGGTTCGACGTCCAGCAGGCCAACGTGCTCGACGACCGCCTGGAGCTGGACATGCGCCACGGGACGCTCCTGCGGCGGCTGGCCTGGGAGGATGCCGAGGGCCGGCGCACCCGGATCGTCCAGCGCCGTTTCGTGAGCATGAAGGACAAGCACCTCGCCGGCCTCGAGACCACCTTCACGGCCGAGAACTGGTCGGGGACCCTGGAGGTCCGCTCCGGGCTGGACGGCCGGGTGGTCAACGCCGGGGTCAAGCGCTACCGCGACCTCAACGGCCGGCACCTGGCCGTGCTCGACCAGGCCGAGGTCGACAAGGACACCGTCGACCTGCAGGTCGAGACCACCCAGTCGCACGTCCGGGTCGCCCTGGCGGCCCGCACCAGGCTCCTCCGGGAGGGCAGGACCGTCGAGGCCGGCCGGCGGCTAGTCGCCGAGCCCGGCTTCGTCGCCCACGAGCTGGCCCTCGAGCTGGAGCAGGGGCGGCCGATGACCGTGGAGAAGGTGGTCGCCCTCTACACCTCCCGGGACCGCGCCATCTCCGAGAGCCGCACCGACGCCCGCCTGACGGTGGCCCGCGCCGAGGACTTCGCCGGGCTGCTGGCCCGCCACGAGGGCGCCTGGAACAGCCTCTGGAACCGCTTCGACGTCCAGCTCGACAGCGCCAACGAGTGGACCGAGACCGTCCTGCACCTGCACATCTTCCACCTGCTGCAGACCGTCTCGCCCCACACCCTCCGCCTGGAC
>DATLQA010000022.1:0-5861 GCA_035535495.1 Actinomycetota bacterium
CTCGCGGTCGGTCAGCACCTGCCGCGGCGCGCGGCCACGCTGGAGCAGGGCCGTTGCGCGGCCGGCGTCCGCGGCGGCGCCGAGCCGGTCGAACCCAGCCCGGGCGGCGTCGATCTCGATCCGCCCGCCCTCCTCGTCGCCAAGCATCCGCTGCGTCGTGCCGATCAACAGCCGTGCGGTGGCTTCCTCATACGGCAGCTGGAGCTCCCGCCAGCCGTTGAGTGCACCGCGAAGCTGCTCCAGCGCGGCTGCTGGACTCGCTGCGGCGAGCTGGAGCACGCCTTGGGCCATGGACGCGGTCGCACGGACCACCGCGCTGCTGAGGCCATCCGCGATCGTCATCAGTTCGCGTGCGGCATGGCGGGCTTCGTCCAGCGCGCCGGCCGCGATCGTGACCTCGACCTGGGCGGCCAGCAGGCGCGCACGCCCGAAGCGGTCCACCGTGTGGGAGGCCAGCGCCGACCGCAGCGCGGCCGCTGCCACATCAACGCGTCCCTGGTCCAGCCGCAGCAGCGCCATGCCGGGCTGCGGATCCCAACCCAGCTGCTGGGCCCGCACGAACGCCTGCTCTGCCCCGGCCCGATCGCCGCGGCGCCGCAGGACCTCACCCACGCCGTAGGACGCCTCGGCCGCGCCCTGCGGTTTGTGGGGCAGCAACTGCTGGTGCGCGTGGCGCAGCTCGGTTTCGGCTTCGTCCCATGCGCCGCGCAGGGCGAGTACCTCGCCGCGGTAGATGCGGCACAGGCCCTGGCTGTAGGGGGTGGTCGCGGGCAGCGCCTCGCACCATACCCTGGCGGCCTCGGTCCACTCACTGGCGCGCTGCAGATCGGCCAGGTCCTTGCAGGCCAGGATCACCGAGCAATAGACCCAGCCGGTGTACAGGGGAGCCAGCTCGCCGGCCAGGACACAGGTCATGGCGTCGTCGAGCAACGCCAGGCCCTCGGTGATCCTGCCTTGCGCGACCAGCGCGCGACCCTGGATCTGCATCGCCACCGCTGCCAGGTCGGCGTCGCCGTGGTCTCGGGCCCTCTGGGTGGCTTGCGCGGCACCGTCCACGGCCTGCTCCAGCGGCCCCTGGTGCAGGTGGAGCTCGGCTTTGGCCATCTGCAGCCAGCCGGCCTCGACACTGTCGGGGTCTCGCTGGACGTGGCGGAAGCCGCGGCGCAGCCAGCCAACCGCGACCGCGCCCTCACCACGGTAGAAGTGGTCGTGGAACAGCCGCGCCGCGGTCCGAGCCGCGCCCCGGTCGTCCTTGGCGTCCCGGAACGCGGCGTAGGCCCGCTGGCGGGCGGCGATCGACTCGTCGGTCTTGCACAGCCACCAGGCCGCCTCGGCCAGCGCCTCCGAGTCGACCGCCGCGAGGCTGACCGGGTCACGGCCGCTGAGATCCTCATAGAGGTGGCGCCAGGGCCCGGTTCGGACAGTCTCTCGTACCCGCTCCGTGCCCGTTCGGTGCTCCACGCCGACCTCCTGCGATGATCCTAGCGCGTGGATTCGCACGAGGGCGCGCTGTACCCTTGTTCGCCGCAAGCACCTCTAATCAGCTCAAGGGAGCGATACGCAGTCTAAGTGCGTCATCGAGGCCAATTGCGGATCGTGGGCGAGCAACCGGCACGCGTCAGCGTAGAAGGCCGCCGGGGCAGGCCCCAACACCCCCAGCAGCCGGTGGATCTCGGCCTCACGCCGATCAGCCGGCACCCAGCCGCGGCGCGGTTCCCGCAGCGGATGCACCTCCTCGGGAACACTCGTGAGCCGCCAGGTGCGAACTCATCCTGAGCGCTGGTCGCGCCGCCGGCGGGCACGCAGCTCCCCGTCGGCAGTGGCATCGGACTGAGCGGCGTACCGGCGGTGGAGGATGTCTCGAGCGATGTTGAGGTTCCAGCGCATGCGCGGCGGCACCTGGATGATGCTCACAGCCTCATCGGTCTGCTCAACCGCACCGCCGCCTACGCCGGGCTTCACGACATCGACGGCACGGTGCTGGAGTTCCAGCCGCACGACCTCCGGCGCAGTACGCTCCACAGACCGCCACGAACACGATCACGTCCGACCGCAGCAGGACGATGACCGGGATCGCCGGCGCGAACATCGCTGCGGCTATCTCGGCGGAGCTCCGCCACCCCGTGAATGCGGTGGCGCACCCAGGCGACCGCCATGTCGTCCGGCGGGAACACCCGGGTGGCCGCGGGGAGGGCTGCCAACGATGATGCTGGGATGAGTCGAAACCCCGAGCCGACCGCCCCCGAGGCAGCCGACCCGAAGCGGTGGCGGGTGCTGGCGGTCACCCAGGTCGCCGGGTTCATGACCCTGCTCGACACCAGCATCGTCAACGTCGCGCTGCCGTCTATCCAACGCGATCTGGGGGCTTCGGCGGGCACCGCGCAGTGGGTCGTGTCCGGCTACGCGCTGGCGTTCGGGTTGGCGCTGGTGCCCGCGGGCCGGCTGGGCGACACGCTCGGCCGGCGGCGGATGTTCCTGATCGCCCTGTCGGCGTTCGTGGCGACCAGCGCGCTTTCCGGCGCGGCGCCGACCGCTGGGCTGCTGATCGGCGCCCGGCTGCTGCAGGGCGTGGCTGGCGGCATGCTCGCCCCGCAGAACTCCGGGCTGATCCAGGACCTGTTCCGCGGCGCCGAGCGTGGCAGGGCGTTCGGCATCCTCGGCGCCACCATCGGGCTGTCCACCGCAGCCGGTCCGGTGGTCGGTGGCCTGATCCTAGCCGCGTTCACCGGTCCGGACGGCTGGCGCTGGGTGTTCTACGTCAACGTGCCGATCGGGTTGGTCGCGCTGGTGCTGGCCGCCCGGCTGGTGCCGGCCACCTCGGGTGGAGGCTCGCGTGGTGCCCACCTGGACCTGGTCGGGTCGCTGCTGCTGGGCAGTGGCGTGCTCAGCCTGCTGCTACCGCTGGTGCAGGCCGAGACCGGCGGCCTGCACCGGTTGTGGTGGCTGTTCGGGGTCGCGGTGCTGCTGATCGCCACGTTCGCCTGGTGGGAGGGCCGAACCGTGCGCCTGGGCCGGCAGCCGCTGCTGGACCCGCAGCTGGCCCGCATCTCCGGCTATGCCGCCGGATTGGGCATCGGACTGGTCTACTTCATCGGGTTCACCGGCATCTGGCTGGTGTTCGCGCTGTTCTTCCAGGACGGGCTGGGCTACTCGCCGCTGCGCTCCGGGTTGGCCGTGACGCCGTTCGCGCTGGGCGTGGCAGCCTCCGCGGTGATCGCCGGCCGGCTGGTGGCCCGGGTGGGACGCTGGCTGACGGTGTCCGGGTTGGCCGCGGTCGCGGTCGGCCTGGCCGCCGCCGCCCTGGTGCTGCGGCACGTCGGTGGGGACGCAGCGGCATGGGCGACCGCGGGGCCGCTGCTGGTCGCCGGGCTCGGCGGCGGCATGGTGACCTCGCCCAATATCACGCTGACCCTGGAGTCGGTGCCGGTGCGGATGGCGGGTGTGGCCGGCGGCACGCTCCAGACCGCCCAGCGGATCGGCTCGGCGATCGGTACCGCCACCCTGGCCGGCATCTTCTACGCGGTGCTCGCCGCTTCCGGCCGCGACTACCCGGCGGCGGTGTCCGACACGCTGCTGTGCGCGTCCGGGTTCATGCTGCTGGCGTTGCTGATGGCCGTCGCGGAACTGGCCAGGCGGCGGTCCCGCGGTGCGCGGCCCGCACCGGCCCCGCGCCCCGAACACGACCTGCACCACATCTGACCGCACCACAGCTGACGGGTTGACGTGGCGCCCGACGCCGGCGCGCGGGCCGGTAGGCGCCGCCACGCAGCTACGGCGCGTGCCGACCTGCGGCAACAGGCAGCCCGAAGGATTCCGGGTCGCTGGCGGCCTGGGACTCCTTAGCTCAGTGCGCCCGCTCGACGGGCGTGATCTCCACCGCGGCGATCGCGGGCACCGACAGCAACCTGCGGCGCAGCCGGCCGATGCTGGCGGTCAGGTCGGCACGGTCGACCGGCACTACGTGGGCGAGCACCAGCAGCTGCCTGGGGCCGATGTACACCGCGGTCAGCTCGGCCACCTCGACCACCCACGGCTCTTGGGCCACCGCCTGGCGCAGCCGCTCGCGGACGTCGGCCGGGGCCGCCTCGTCGATCAGCAGCGCGAGGTTGCGGCGCATAAGCAGGTAGGCCACCACGATCAGCAGCACCCCGATGAGCAGGCTCGCCGCGCCGTCCCACACCGCCGACCCGGTCATTAGGTGGAGCAGCAGCGCCACCAGGGCCAGCGCGATGCCGACCAGCGCGGCCGTATCCTCCAAGAACACCGCCGTGGGCGTCGGATCCGACGAGATGGCCAGGTACTCGCCGAGATCGAGGTGGCGGGCGCTGGCCTCCGCGCGCAACTGCTGGCGCGCCGTGCGCCACGACAGGCCCTCCAACCCGGCGGAGACCAGCAGCACCGCCACCCCCACCGGCACGTTGGTGACCGGCTCGGGGTGGCGGAGGGTCTGGACGCCGTCGGCGACCGCGAACAGCCCGCCGACCACGAAGATGCCAACCGCCGCGAGCAACGACCAGGTGTAGCGGGCCTGCCCGTAGCCGAACGGGTGCCGGTCGTCGGCGGGTCGTGCGCCGCGGCGCACACCGACGTACAGCAGCACCTCGTTGAAGGTGTCCGCGGTCGAGTGGGTGGTCTCGGCGAGCATCGCCGCCGAGCCCGTCAGCACCGCGGCGGCGGCTTTGGCCACGGCGACCAGCAGGTTCGCGGCGACCGCGACGACCACGGTGCGGACGCTGGCGTCATCGATTTCGGTCACGGCACCTCTCGACACACCGGCCGCTGTCCGCCGTCCTGGCCGGCTACCTTACCGGGTCTCGCCGCCACGATGACCGGCTCCCTCCGCCGAGTTGCCACTGACGTGCGGGAAGGCTCCGGGTCGGTTCTCGGCGATCGTCACCAGGGGGTACCGCGCTCGGGCACGGCGACCCCGTCAAGCTCGTCGTTGAGGCGCGGCGGACGGTAGTGCGGCGATCGTCGACTTCGCGTAGGCGAAGGCGGTGATCGGTTCGGTACGGACGAGGTCGTGTGGGAAGCGCAGCGTTGGCATGCTCACCTCGTTCAGTCGCGCGAGTTGGCCCGCGCGATCGACCGTTTTGAGTAGTTCTCGTACTCTCTGGATAGGACGAGGCTCCATCCAGGGCCTTATTGGTGATGCCTCGGCCTCAGATGCAACCGTGCCCTCGCACCGGTTCCCGAACGGCCGGCCCCAACGCCGTCCATTGAGCTTTCCACACCGAGGTGCGGGCATGGTGCAGGTCGGCGGGTAACGGGGCGCAGAGCGAAACGACTCAGCGCGGATGCCGATCGGGGATGCGTCCGAGATTGCGCCGATCGGGTTCGTGACCGGATAGGCCGAGGCTGGTAGTCGACCGCTAGCCGCGAACCGTCTAGGGCGAAGTTAGGGGTTCTGATGACCACATCGGCACGACGGTCCGTGGCGGTGTCGGCCCGCGCTGCGGGAGGCACCGGCACACGATGGTCAGACCGTGGGTGAACGATTGAGGCCGGACGGTGCTGGCCGGAGTGTTATGGCCGGGGCTGTCTCGGGTGGCGAAGGACGGTGGGGGCGAGCCATTGGCTGGCCAGCAGGGCCAGCTCGACAGACAGTCGGTTGTCGCCGACGGGATGGCCGAGGGCCTCCTCGGCCTTGCGGACCCGGTACTGGACACTGTTCTTGTGCAGGATGAGCCGCTCGGCGGTGGCCTTGTAGCTGCCGTTCTCCTGCAGGAAGACCCGCAGGGTGTCACGCAGCCTGGCGTGCTGGTCATCGTCATCGGCCAGCTGCCCGAGCGTCTCGTGCACCCAGGTCCGCAGGAGCTCGACCGAGCTCGCCATCAGGGCCAGCGGCGCGACCTCGGTGA
>DATLQA010000023.1:0-12376 GCA_035535495.1 Actinomycetota bacterium
GAGGCTCCTGGCCGCCTGAGGTTGACCTAGGGAATCTCATGCCGGCCACCCTTCCTCGCCCGCCCCGATTCCCGGGGGGCTACCGCTTCGCTCCTTGAGCCCCCCGGACCCCCCGATTCCCGGGGGGCTACCGCTTCGCTCCTTGAGCCCCCCGGACCCCCTCGTCTCCACCAGCGGGAGGATCGTGCGGCCTTGGCGGCCGGCGGCGGTGTGGAGCTGTCCGCAGGCGGCGTCGATGCCGACGCCGCGGGTGGCCCGGATGCTGACCGGCATGCCCGTGGAGGCGACCGCGTCGCGGAAGTGGCGCGCGGCCGAGCGGGACGGCGGCTCGAAGCCGCTGCCCGGGGTGGGGTTGTAGGGGATCAGGTTGACGTGGGCGGCGTGCCCGCCCGAGCCCGGCATCCGCAGGGGCGCGAGCAACCGGCCGAGCCGGCGGCCCTGCTCGGGATCATCGTTGACGCCGTGCAACAGGGCGTACTCGAACGACACCCGCCGGCGGGTGGCACGCACGTAGCCGTCGACCGCGGCCAGCAGCTCGGCGATCGGCCAGGTCCGGTTGACCGGCACCAGCCGGCTGCGCAGCTGGTCGTCGGGTGCGTGCAGCGAGACGGCCAGGTTGACGGCGAGCGGCTCGGTGGCCGCGCGGCGGATCCCGGGCACCAGGCCGACGGTGGAGATGGTGACGGCCCTGGCCGACAGGCCGAGGCCCTGGTGCAGCCGCCAGGCCGCCGCCCAGGTGGCGCTCGGGTTGGCGAACGGCTCGCCCATGCCCATGAAGACCACGTTGGTGAGGTGGTCGGGCGCGTCGGCGCGTGGCCGCAGCTCGGGCAGCATGGCCCAGACGCGGGCGACCTGCTCGACCACCTCGCCGGTGGAGAGGTTGCGGGTGAACCCGAACTGCCCGGTGGCGCAGAAGGTGCAGCCCATGGCACAGCCGGCCTGGGTGGAGATGCAGACGGTGGCCCGGCCGACCCGACCCCCCTCCCAGTCGTCCTGATCCACCGGGGGGGCAACCCCAGCCCCCCCGGACCCCCCCGAGGCTTGATCCATTGGGGGGGCAAACCCCGCCCCCCCAAACCCCCCCGATGGGTCGGTTGGCAGGCCCCTGCCGGTTGGCGGGTAGAACATCAGCACCGCCTCGACGCGGTCGCCGCCGGCCAGGCGGAACAGGAACTTGTGGGTCCAGCCGCCGTCCCCGGTCTGGTGCCGGTCGAGGGCGAGCCCGCTGCCGGCGAACCGCTCGGCCAGCCGCTCGCGGAAGCCGGCAGGCAGGTCGGTCATGGCCAGGGGGTCGGCCACCCGGCGGCGGTCCAGCCAGTGGCCGAGCTGCCGGCCACGGTAGGCGGGCTCGCCGGCCTCGGCGGCCAACGCGGCCAGCTCCGGCCCGGTCAGGTCGTAGAGCGAGCGTGGCCCGGTCACGAGCGTTCGACCAGCGAGAACAGTGCCAGCACGTAGTACAGGGCCGGTGCCATGAACAGCAGGGCGTCGATGCGGTCGAGCATGCCGCCATGGCCGGGCAGGATCGAGCCCATGTCCTTGACCGCCAGGTCGCGCTTGAGCATCGACTCCGACAGGTCCCCCAGCGGCGCCACCACACACGCCACCGCCGCCAGGACGAGCCCGGACGGGAGCGTCCACGGCACCCACAGCGGCAGCACGAAAGCGCCGACGGCCAGGGTGAGCACGGTGGCGCCGGCCGCGCCCTCCCAGGACTTGTTGGGCGAGATGTGCGGCGCCATCGGGTGCCGGCCGATGGTGGCGCCGGTGGCGTAGGCGCCGGTGTCGTAGACGACCACCAGCAGGGCGTAGCCGATCATCGCGCCGACGTAGTGCTCCGCCCGCGCCACCACCAGCGGCAGGTGGGCGGCGAGGAACGGCAGGTAGAGCACGGCGAACACGGTGGCGGCGACGTTGCGGGTGACCTCGGTGCGACCGCGGTCGACCAGGTACCAGCCGAACGCGGCGAGCACGGTCAACACCAGCCCGAAGGACAGGGCGGCCGGCCCTTTCAGGTAGGCGCCGACCAGCAGCAGCACCGTCATCGGGTAGACGACCGCGGCCGCCGGCCTGGTGGCCCGCGCCCGCAGCACCTGGATCAGCTCGGTGACGGCGAGCAGCACCACCGTGAGCACGAACAGGACGAACACGGGCTTGGACAGCACCAGCGCGCCGAGCAGCAGCCCGGCCAGGCCGACGCCGGTGACGATCGCCAGCGGCAGGTTGCGGCCGCTCCGCGGGGCGCGCCTCGGTACGGGCGTCCCTGCCGGCTCGAGCGGCGGGTTCTCAGCCACTCCACCGACGCCCCGGTCGCGTTGGCCGCATCTGGACGCTAGACCTCCAGCAACTCCCGCTCCTTGTGCTGGAGCATGGAATCGACCTCGCCGACGTACTTGTCGGTGATCTGCTGCAGGCGCTGCTCGGCCCGGTGCAGCTCATCCTGGGAGACCTCGCCGTCCTTCTCCATCCGCTCCATGGCGTCCTTCTCGTGGCGCCGGACGTTGCGGATGGCCGTGCGCGCCTCCTCGGCGCGGTGCTTGGTCAGCTTCACGTACTCCTTGCGCCGCTCCTCGGTGAGCGGCGGGAACGCAAGCCGGATCACCTGGCCGTCGTTGGCCGGGTTGATGCCCAGGTCGGAGTTGCGGATCGCCTTCTCGATGGCGGGGGTGGCGTTGCGGTCGTAGGGGGACACGACCAGCAGGCGCGCCTCCGGCGCGGAGATCGAGGCGAGTTGCTGCAGCGGCGTGGGCGCGCCGTAGTAGTCGACCGTGAGTCGCTGCAGCAGGGCGGGGTTGGCCCGGCCCGTGCGGATGCCGCTGAACTCCTCCTTGGCCACCTCGATGGCCTTGCGCATCTTGCCCTCGGCTTGCTTGAGGATGTCCTCGATCATGCCTGGTCCCCTTTTCCCTCCTGGTCGCCGGCGTCAGCGCCGACGGCCCCCTCCGGCGGTGGGCCTGGAAGCGGTCCGA
This sequence comes from Actinomycetota bacterium, assembly GCA_035535495.1. Classification (GTDB taxonomy): domain Bacteria; phylum Actinomycetota; class CALGFH01; order CALGFH01; family CALGFH01; genus DASUZB01. The sequence goes on from DATLQA010000023.1 coordinate 2,967, forward strand.
CAACCGTACCGATCGGCTCTCCGCACACCGCTCTCCGGATGTTGCCCTCGGTGAGCAAGTCGAACACGATGATGGGCAGTTCGTTGTCCTTGCACAACGACAGTGCGGTGGTGTCCATCACCTTGAGCTCGCGCCTGATCGCCTCGAGGTAGTCGAGGCGGGAGAACTTCCGGGCGGAGGGATCCTTCTTGGGGTCGGCGTCATAGACGCCGTCCACGCCGTTCTTGGCCATCAGGATGGCCTCGGCGCCGATCTCGAGCGCGCGCTGCGCCGCGGTGGTGTCGGTCGAGAAGTACGGCGTGCCCATGCCCGCACCGAAGATCACGATGCGGCCCTTCTCCAGGTGGCGCATGGCGCGCCGTGGGATGTACGGCTCGGCGATCTGGGTCATCTGGATCGCGGTCTGGACCCGGGTGACCACCCCGCGGCGCTCCAGGGAGTCCTGCAGGGCCAGGCAGTTCATCACCGTGGCCAGCATGCCCATGTAGTCGGCCCTGGCCCGGTCCATGCCCGCCGCCTCGGCGGCCGACCCGCGCAGGATGTTGCCCCCACCGACCACCACCGCGGTCTGCACACCGAGGTCGACCACGTCGACCAGTTGGCGTGCCACCTCGTCGATGCGGTCGAAGCCGAGGCCGAAACCGCCGGGGCCGGCGAATGCCTCGCCGGAGAGCTTGAGCAGGACGCGCTCGAACCGCGGGGTGTTCCAGGCAAGGTCGGAAGCCTGCTCGTCGCTCGCCATCACGAAGGCCATCCGCTCCTCCTCGTGCGACCCGGTCAGTCGCTGTCCTCCCCGACCCGGAACCGGGCGTAGCGGCGGAGGACGAGCTTCTCACCGACCTTGGCGGAATAACTATCCAGCATCTGCTGGATACTCTGGCCGGGCTCCCTGACGTACTCCTGGTCCAGCAGGACGACCTGCTTGTAGAAGTCGTTGAGCTTGCCTTCGATGATCCGGTCGACGACGTGCGCGGGCTTCCCCTCGGCCTGGCTCGCGAAGATCCTCTGCTCGCGCTCGACCACCTCGGCGGGGAGGTCTTCGCGGCGGAGGTAGGCCGGGTCGGACCAGGCGATGTGCACGGCGATGCCGTGGGCCAGCTCCTGGAACTCCTCGGTCTTGGCCACGAAGTCCGTCTCACAGGCCAGCTCGACCAGCACGCCGAGCTTGGCGGGGAGGTTGGGGTCTGGGGTGTGCAGGTAGGCCTCGATGACGCCCTCGTTGGCAGTGCGGCTCGCGCGCTTGCCGGCCGAGGCCAGCCCCTTCTCGCGCAGGATCGTCTTGGCGCGCTCGAGGTCGCCGTCGGCCTCCTCCAGCGCCTTCTTGCAGTCCATCATGCCGGCGCCGGTGGCGTCGCGCAGGACCTTCACCTGGGCGGCCGTGATCTCCATTCGGTGGTGCTCCTCCGGGCTCCATGCTCCGGCCAGGCCGGAGCGTTCGAGTTCACTCTCTGTTTGCGTTGACGGCCGCCCGCCCGGTCGAGCGATCGGGCGGGCGGCATCGTGACTGCGGTGGTTCTCGGCTAGCTGCCCTCGCGGCTGCCCGACCCGGCCGAGGCCCCGGCCGGCTCGGCCGCCTCGCCCTCGGCGGCCGGGGCGTCGGCGTCGATCGCTGGGGCCGCCTTCTTGGCCGACCTGCCAGAGGCCTTCTCGTCCGACCCGTTGTCGGTCCCCTCGTCGGCGGCCTTCTTGGACGAGCGGCCACCCGCCTCCTTGGAGGGTCGCTCGGCCGCCGGCTCCTTGCCGGATGCCGCCGGGGTGTCCTTGGCGGACGCGGACTCCTGCGCCGGCGCGGACTCCTTGGCGGACGCGGACTCCTTGGCGGACGCGGCCTGCTTCGCGGACGCCGACTCTTTCGCTGACGCCGACGCTTTCGCCGGCGCGGCCTGCTTGCCGGACGCTGGCGCGGTGCCCTTCGCTGACGCGCCGGGCTCCTTGGCGGACTCACCGGCCGCGGGTGCGTCCTTCGCGGACGAACGCCCGCCGGCCGACTCCTTGGCGGCCGCGGCCTTCCCGGAGGCCGCCGCGGTGTCGGTCGTGGAGGCCGCGGGCTCCTTGGCGGTGCCGCGGGACGATGCCGCCGCCTTCCCGGATCCGGCCGGCGTGTCCTTGGCGGACCCACGCGCCGAGGCCGTGTGCTTGGTGGCGGCGCGGTCGGCCGGCGCCGGCGTGGCGGAGGCCGCCGCGGCCGGAGCGGCGTCGCCCGTCTCCCGCTCGCCACCGGACTGCTCGGTCTCGAGCAGCTCGCGCTCCCACTCGGCCAGCGGCTCCTCGTCGGCCGGGCTGGCCGCCATGGTGCCGGTGTCCTCCCTGGCGCCGCCGTCGCCCGCGTACACGCTGCGCATGCGTAGGCCCTCGGCCACGGCGTCGGCCACGATCCGGGTGAGCAGGCTGCCGGCGCGGATGGCGTCGTCGTTGCCCGGGATCGGGTAGTCGACCTCGTCGGGGTCGCAGTTGGTGTCAAGGATCGCGACCACCGGGATGGTCAGCTTGCGGGCCTCGGTGACGGCGATGTGCTCCTTGCGGGTGTCCACCACCCAGACCGCCGCGGGCAGCCTGGTCATGTCGCGGATGCCGCCCAGGTTGCGCTCCAGCTTCTCCCGCTCGTGCTTGAGCTTGAGCACCTCCCGCTTGGGCAGCACTTCGGTGGCGCCGCTCTGCTCCATCGCCTCCAGTTCCTTGAGCCGCTGAAGGCGCTTGTAGATGGTGGTGAAGTTGGTCAGCATCCCGCCAAGCCAGCGGTAGTTGACGTACGGCATCGACACGCGCTCGGCCTGGGTCTTGACCGACTCCTGGGCCTGCTTCTTGGTCCCAACAAACAGGACGTTGCCGCCCTTGGCCACCGTGTCCCGCAGGAACCCGTAGGTCGTCTCGATGGCGGTGGCGGTCTTCTGCAGGTCGATGATGTAGATGCCGTTGCGCTCGCCGTAGATGAAGCGCTTCATCTTCGGGTTCCAGCGGCGGGTCTGGTGGCCGAAGTGCACCCCGGCTTCGAGGAGCTGGCGCATGGTGACGACTGCCAAGGTTGGTCCTCCTTGGTGTTCGGTTGGCCTCCGCCCGCTTCCGGCCCACGGTCGTCGGTCGTGGGATTGCCGGATGTCCCGACCCGTCCTGACTGCGACGGGCACCGTCGGAACTCCGTCCACGGGCGTGCGTTATGTGCCCGGTTTCCACCGGGCTAGCCGGACGATAGCACACAACCGCTTCGCGCTCGGCTCACCGGGCCGGCAGGCGCCGACCGCGGTTGCCGGCGGCCAGGCGGGTGTGGACAGCTCGGCGGCGCCGCGGTTGCCTCCGACGGAGCCGTGACCCTGGGTGGGAACGCCGCGCGTCCCCTCGTGTCTTCCCTCGATCAGGTGGGAGCCGCCGTGCTGTCCCCCAGGGGAAGCGGCGCAAGCCGCGGTGGGCCGGCGCCGACCAGGTAGGGCAGCGGATCGACGTAGACACCGTCGACCCGCAAGCCGAGGTGGAGGCCGCCGGCGTGGCCGGCGGCGAGCCGGCCGAGCGCGGCGAGGGAGGCCACCTGTTCACCGGCGGCGACGACCGGACGATCGAGGGGGCCGACGGAGACCACCACCCCGGGGGCGACCTCCACACTGAGCCAGCGCAGGCCAGCCACTGGACCGGCGAACACCACCCGGCCACCGGCGGGCGCGCTCACCGGCGCCCCGAGTGAGGCCGCGAAATCGATACCGCGATGCCCTGGGCCGTACGGCCCGCTGGGCGGCTCGAACCCGCGCACCACCCGGCCCCGGACCGGCGGCCGCAGCGGTGGCACCCGGCCGGAGCCACCGATCGTCGGCGCCGGCCCAGCGGATCCGGGCGGCCAGGCTGGCTGGCCGGACCGATCCGACCACCCTGGGATCTGGGGGCCGGTCAGCCGTCCTGGCCTGCCGGCCTCGGCGAGCGACCGTCGCTCGCTCAGCGGGATCGCCAACCCACGCGGGTCGGCCCTGGCCTCCGAGAGCATCGGGCATGGCGTGGCGGTCAGGCCGACGACGAGGATCGCGGATGCGATGAGCAGGCAGCGACGAACCACGGTGGCGCGGTGGGATCGCGACCGTGGCGACACGGCGGCCTCCGGCGTGACGTGCCCGGGTTCCCGGGACGGTGACGAGGACGGCCGCAGGCTAGGGCGGGCCCGTCGGGCCGGACAGCGGCGAGCGGCGATCTGTGGACACCGCGCAGGCCTCAGGCGGGAGCCGCTCGTGCCTCACGCGAGGGACGTGCCCTGACGACCACGGCGGGTCAGCGCGCGTCCTGCATCTTGCCGCGGAGCTGCAGCACCGCCTTGGTGTGCATCTGGCAGACGCGGGACTCGGTCACGCCGAGCACCTGGCCGATCTCGGCCAGCGTCAGGCCCTCGTAGTAGTAGAGGGTGATGACGATCTTCTCGCGCTCCGCCAGCCGGTTGATCGCCCCGGCCAGGATGCTCTTCATCTCCTCGGACTCGAAGGCGGCCTCGGGATCCTCGGCGCTCTTGTCCTCGAGCGTGTCGACCAGACTGAGCCGGTCGCCGCGCTCCGAGCCGACCGTCAGCAGCTCGTCGAGGGCGACCACGGAGACGAAGGAGATCTGGTTGAAGATGTGGTGCAGCTCGTCGGTGGAGATGCCGAGCTGCTGGGCGACTTCGGCGTCGGTGGGGCTGCGGTGAAGGCGGTTCTCCAGGTGCGCGTAGGCCTTCTCGACCTCCCGTGCCTTGAAGCGCACCGAGCGCGGGATCCAGTCGATGGCGCGCAGCTCGTCGATGATCGCGCCCTTGATGCGTGAAATCGCGTAGGTCTCGAACTTGATGCCCCGGTCGGGGTCGTATTTCTCGATGGCATCGATGAGACCGAAGATTCCGTAGGAGACCAGATCTGCTTGTTCGATATTCGGCGGCAGCCCGACCGACACCCGTCCCGCCACGTATTTGACTAGTGGCGAGTAGTGCAGAATGAGCAGCTCACGGGCGTCAGCGGACGCCTTGAGCTTGAATTCCTGCCACAGCCGATCGACGGACGCCGGCTCGTCCAAGAAATGCCCCCCCTATATAGGCGACGGGCACTTTCGTCACAAAGGCCCGGCGTCGTTTATCGCACTCCCTGGCAACTGAATAGCATATCTTCTACCCGAGCGCGATGGCGTCAAGCACGCGGGTGAGCCTGCTCGTAGACTCGGCGCAGCCGGTCGTTCGAAACGTGAGTGTAGGTCTGCGTGGTGGTCAGGGCAACGTGGCCCAGAAACTCCTGGACGGAGCGCAGGTCGGCGCCTCCTTCCAGGAGGTGCGTGGCGAAGCTGTGGCGCAATGTGTGCGGACTCGTCCCCTCCGGCGCAATTCCCACCCGGTAGCGTTCCAGCATGCCGCGCACGTCCCGTGGCGTCATCGGCTTGGACCGCCGGTTGTAGAACAGCGCCTCCCGGATCGACGGATCTCCCTGCCGCGGCACCATCGCCGAGCGCCCCTCTGACAGGTAGCGGAGCAGCGCCACCCGCGCGGGTTCGCCGAACGGCAGCACCCGCTGCTTGCCGCCCTTGCCGGTGACCCGGACGCTGTCGTCGCCGAGATCGACGTCGGGCAGGCGCAGGCCGCACAGCTCCCCCACGCGCATGCCGGTGGCGTACAGCAGCTCGAGGATGGCCCGGTCGCGCAGCCCGACGGCGTCCACCGCTTCCGGTCGGGCCAGCAGCTCGGCGACCTCCCGCTGCTTCAGCACCACCGGCAACCGCCGCGGTCCGCGCGGCGTGCCGAGCCCGGCCGCCGGGTCGGCGGCCACCAGCCCGCGGCGCGCCAGGTACTTGAAGCAGACCCGCAGCGCCGCCGCCTTGCGTCCCAGCGACGAGGCGGCCAACCCGCGGGTGCGCAGCAGCGCCAGGAAACGCCTTAGCAGCATGGAATCCACCTGGCCGGCGTCGTCCACGCCGGCGCGGGCGGCAAACCGGAAGAACTGCGTCACGTCGCGGTCGTACGCGGCCACCGTATTGGGCGACAGGCCGCGCTCGTCCCGCAGGTGCGCCACGAACGCATCGACCGCGTACCGCACCCTTGGGGCCAGTTCCTCCGGCTCGCTCTTGTCCGTCATGCCGCCATCATCGAGGTCGGAGCCGACGGGCTCAAGCATGCCCGCTGCGGTGCGCCCGCTCGGGTCAATCGACCGACGACAACGAGCCCACCGGGCGGCTGCCAGGTGGGCTCGTCACACCGAGCGTTACTGCTGCTCCACAGGCCGCACGTTGGCGGCCTGGGCGCCCTTCGGCCCCTGCGCGATGTCGAACTCGACGACCTGCCCCTCTTCGAGCGAGCGGTAGCCGGAGGTCTGGATCGCGCTGAAATGCACGAAGACGTCCTCGCCAGATTCCGGGGCGATAAAGCCGTAGCCCTTGTCGGCGTTGAACCACTTCACGGTCCCAACAGTCATGAACTTGTCCCTCCCTCCATCTTCTCGGAGGTATCAGACAAACGCCGGCACAACTCGTGCCGGCGGCATGGGACAAGCTCGACCTGCGGGATGCGAAGCGAAACATGAACCATGTGCGCGGTTAGCCTAGCACCCTGACGCGCAGGTTGCCCCTCGCCAGTCCAACCGGTGGATCTCACCCCACCGACAACCATTGCGCACCACACCGGCAACAGGCAAACCCGCAGGCCAGCCCGTCCCCCACGACCTAGCCGGCCGCGGCTATCCATCCGAGGGAAGCGCGACGGCCTGGACGCCGCCGGGCAGACGGCGGACGAAGCCGGCCAGCTCCAGCTCGACCATGGCGGAGGCCGCGGTCGCGGCGGGCAGCCCGGTGAGCGCCGCCAACCGTGACGGGCCGACCACGCCGCCGTCGACCAGCAGGCCCAGCACGGCACGTGCGGCCCGGCTGGCACCTGCCGGCCAGGGCCGGCGCGCCAGCTCGCCGGCGGTGCCGGCGGCGCCCACGCCGAGCTCGTCGAGCACGTCATCGAGACCGCGCACCAGCGTGGCGCCCTCCCGGATGAGGTCGTTGCAGCCGCGCGCGCCCGGGTCCCACGGGGCACCGGGGACGGCCAGCACCCGGCCGGGACCCCGAGCCCCGGCCGCACGGGCGGTGGCCAGGCTCCCGGAGCGGGCCCCGGCCTCCACCACCACGACCGCGGCGGCCAGGGCGGCGATCAGGCGGTTGCGCGGGATGAAGTTGGCAGGTCGGGGCGGCGTACCCGGCGGGTGCTCGCCGAGCAGGGTGCCTCCCTCCGCCAGGATGCGCCGGAACAGCTCGGTGTTGACGCGCGGATAGGGCACGTCGAGGCCACAGCCGAGCACGGCCACGGTCCGGCCGCCGGCGTCGAGCGCACCCGCGTGCGCGGCGGCGTCGACCCCTGCCGCTCCCCCACTCACCACGCAACGGCCCACCCCAGCCAGGCCCGTGCCGAGCGACCGGGCCGCCGCCAGGCGCAGCGGCGAGGCGCGCCGACCACCGACCACCGCGACCGCGGCGGCCGGTGACGGCGGGAGCGGCCCGGCCACGAACAGCCAGGCACACGGCGGGTCCGGCGAGGCGGCCGCGAGCGGCCAGCCCGGATCTGTCGGCAGCAGGAAGCGCCACCCGAACGCATCCACCCTGGCCGCGACTGACGCGGGCTCCGGGCTCGACGGGCGCAACAGCGCGACCGGGTCGCATCCGGCCGCGAGGCGGCCCGCGGTCACCGCCGGCATCGGCCCAGGCGTGGCCGCCAGCGACAGCATCACCTCACGGAACGACCGCTCAGGCGTCCACCAGCCGGGCCGCCCGGCCACCCGCTGCCGCCGACCCAGATCACCGCCCACCGCTCCGCCTCCCAGCTCGCCGGCCTGCCCCGCACCGAGCGGCTCGGTCGGGGGACTCCGCGGGCTCATGGAGCACCGTCTGGGTCGGTGGCGCCGGCATGGCGGAGGCTCAGGGCTTCGCGGACGTGGTGGTCGACGACGCGGTCGGCTCCGGCCAGGTCGGCGATGGTGCGGGCGACCCGCATGGCGCGGTGGAAGCCGCGGGCGGTGAGGCCGAGACGGTCGACCGCCGCGGCGAGCAGCCGCCGTGCCTCCGGAGTCGGCGCGCAGAGCTGGCTCAGGCAGGCCACCGGAAGCCGGGCGTTCTCCATGCCGCCGCGGGCGCGCTGCACGGCCCGGGCGGCACGGACGCGGGCGCTGACCGCCGCCGACGGCTCGCCACCGGCGGTGTCTTCCAGCTGGTCGGCGGTGACCCTGTCGACCTGCACGCACAGGTCGATCCGGTCGAGGATCGGACCGGAGAGCCGGCGGGCGTAGCGGCGCAGGTCCTCCGAGCCGCACCGGCAGACCATCACCAGGTCGCCGAGGTGCCCGCACGGGCAGGGGTTGGCCGCCGCGACCAGCGAGAAGCGTGCCGGGAAGCGCACGCTGGCGGCGGACCTGACGACCGTGACCTCGCCGTCCTCGAGCGGCTGGCGCAGGGCCTCGCACACCGGGCGCGGGAACTCGGTCAGTTCGTCGAGGAAGAGCACGCCTCGGTGCGCCAGGCTCACCTCGCCGGGCCGGGGGACGCGGGAGCCGCCGCCGATCAGCCCGGCCATCGAGATGGCGTGGTGTGGAGCCCGGAACGGCCGCGCGGTGGCGAGCGGCGTGTCAGCTCGGACGAGCCCGGCCGCGGACAGCACCTGGGTGACCTCGAGGGCCTCGTCCCGGTCGAGGTCGGGCAGCAGCCCGCGCAGGCGCCTGGCGAGCATCGTCTTGCCCGCGCCCGGCGGTCCGATCAGCAGCAGGTTGTGGCCGCCGGCGGCGGCGATCTCGAGCGCGCGGCGGGCGAGCGGCTGGCCGCGGACGTCGCTCAGGTCCTCGACCGGGGTGGAGGGTGCCGGGCGGGCAGGGCCGGGTGGATCCAGCCCGCCCTGCCCGCGGAGGAACGCGTCGACCTGGGCGAGCGATGACGCCCCGCCGACCCGCAGGCCCGGGACCAGCGCCGCCTCGGACAGGTTGGCCGCCGGCACCACCAGGAGGCGGGCGCCGCCGTCCCTGGCGGCGATGGCGGTGGCGAGCACGCCGCGGACCCCGCGGACGTCGCCACCGAGGCCCAGCTCCCCGACGGCCCACAGATCCTGGACGGCCGCCTGCGGCACGACGCCGGTCGCGGCCAGCAGCCCGATACCGATCGGCAGGTCGAACCCGGATCCCTGCTTGGGCAGGTCCGCCGGCGGCAGCGAGATGGTGACCCGGCGGTCGGGCCACTCGAAGCCCGCGTTGCCGAAGGCGGCCCGCAGCCGGTCACGGGCTTCCAGGACCGCCGCGTCGCCGAGGCCGACGACCGTCACCGCGGGCAGCCCACGGCCGATGTCGACCTCCACCCCGACCGGGTACGCGGTCAGGCCGACCAGGGTGGCCGTCGCCAGCCTGGCGAGCACGACTACCACGCTCCCGGAGGGCGGGACCGCAGGGTGGCGTTGCTCGGCATGGCCGAAC
>DATLQA010000024.1:0-2074 GCA_035535495.1 Actinomycetota bacterium
GCCGAGACCTCCGCGACGTTCCGGCGGGCCAGGCTGCTGCCCGCCCAGGTCGAGATCCTGCTGGCGGTGGGCGAGGTCGAGGCGGCGGCGGACGCCGCCGGCGAGCTGGCCGAGATCGCCGCCGCCTACCAGACCCCGGCCCTGCGCGCGGTGGCCGACCACGGCCACGGTGCGGTGCTGCTCGCCAAGGGCGACGCCCGCGCCGCCGTGGTCGCGCTGCGCGCCGCCGGCCAGGTGTGGCGGGAGCTGGACGCGCCGTACGAGGCGGCCAGAGTGCGGGTGCTGGTCGGGCTCGGCTGCCGGGCCCTGGGGGACGAGGAGGCCGCGGCGATGGAGCTGGACGCCGCCCGCGGCGTGTTCGCCCAGCTCGGCGCCACACCCGACCTCGCCCGGCTGGAGACGCTCGACCGGCGGGCGGCCGCCTCCAGGAGCCACGGGCTGACCACCCGTGAGCTGCAGGTGCTCCGGCTGCTGGCGGCCGGCAAGACCAACCATGCCATCGCCACCGACCTGGTCCTGGCCGAGAAGACGGTCGACCGGCACGTGAGCAACCTCTACACCAAGCTGGGCGTGTCCTCGCGCGCCTCCGCCACCGCCTACGCCTACCAGCACCGGCTCCTCTAGCCGCCGCCAGCCGACCCCGATTGCCGCGGCGTCGCCGACTTCGTCCTGCCGTTAAGGTAGGCGCAAGGCGGGCAGACCCAGCATGTCCAGCGTGGAGGCCGGGGAGATCGGAGGGGCCGATGCCGAGCGAGCGCGACCGCCAGCCAGGGGGGCAGGAAGCTGATGGCGGCGACGCCGCACGACCGTCCGACATCCCTGCCCGCGGGTGGCTCGACATCGTCACGCGGACCCGGAAGGAGATCAAGGACGACAACGTCACCCTGATCGCGGCCGGGGTGGCCTTCTACTCGATGCTGGCCATCTTCCCCGCCCTCATCGCGGTGGTGACGATCTATGGCCTCGTCGCCGAGCCCACCGACGTGCAGCGGCAGGTCGACTCGTTCGCCGAGAGCATGCCGCCGGGGGCCGGGGAGCTGCTCACGGCGCAGCTCGACCAGATCGTCCGGACGAGTGAACGCCGCCTGTCGATCGCGCTGGCGATCAGCCTCGCGGCCGCGCTGTGGAGCGCCTCGGCCGGGATCCAGTCGCTCATCAAAGGGCTCAACGTCATCTACGACGAGCAGGAGACACGGGGCTTCATCAAGCTCCGCGGGCTGGCGCTGGTGCTGACGATCGGGGCCATCGTCGTCGTGCTCGGCGCGCTCGCCCTGATCGCCGTGCTGCCGGCCGTGCTGCGCGAGGTCGGCCTCGGGCGCGCCGGCGAGCTGGCCGTCTCCATCGGTCGCTGGCCGGCCCTCGTCGTCCTGGTCGCGGTCGCCCTCGCCGTGTTCTACCGCCTCGGTCCCGACCGGGCCAACCCGCGGTTCCGCTGGATGAGCTGGGGCGCACTGGTCGCCGTGGTGCTCTGGGTCGCCGTCTCGGCCGGGTTCTCCTGGTACGTCAGCAACTTCGGCAGCTACGGCCAGACCTACGGCTCGCTCGGGGCGGTCATCGTCCTGCTGCTGTGGCTGTGGCTGTCCGCGCTGGCGGCGCTTATCGGGGCCGAGCTGGACGCCGAGATCGAACGCGAGGCGGCCAGGCACACGACCAGCCCGGAGGGTACGACAGGCGAACGCGAGGCCACCGCCGACCCGTTCGGGGAGTCCCCACGCCGGTAGCGGGGGCCCGCGGCGGGACCTCAGTTACCGAGGGCGTCGATCACGTCCTTGGAGTGCGTCAGCGGCAGCCGGTTGCCCTCGAGCTCGATCCGGGAGCCGCTGGCCGTGTCGATCAGCTCCAGGACCCGCACGTTCACCCGCTGATGCACCTTGGCGGTGAGGCCCGCCTGCGGGACCTGGAAGACAAGGTCGCTGGGCTCGCTGTGCCGGGTGGCCGCAGCGAAGCCGTACACCATCGTGGCGGAGACGCCGACGAGCATCTCCGCGGGGAGTCCGGAGCGGGCGTCCGCGGCCTCCATTCCCGCCAGCGAGCCGACCCCGACGCCCGCGATCTCCCCCGCCCCACCGAGCAG
>DATLQA010000025.1:0-39438 GCA_035535495.1 Actinomycetota bacterium
CTTGCCCTCTTGCGCCGCGCGGCCAGCCGGCCGAGCATCGAGACGCCGAGCGCCGTGCCGGACGGAGGTAGCCATGACAGCACCAGACCAGGTCCAGGACGGGCGGCCGCCCTCGTACGTGCACGGCGCCAGCAGCGTACCCCTGCTTGGCGAGACCATCGGGCAGAACCTCGACCGCACCACCGCCCGCTTTCCCGACCGCGACGCGCTGGTCAGCGTCCACCAGGGCGTGCGCCAGACCTGGGCGGAGTTCCATGCCGCGGTGGAAGAGGTCGCCCGCGGCCTGCTCGCCCTCGGCATCGAGCCTGGCGACCGGGTGGGCATCTGGTCGCCGAACAACGCCGAATGGGTCACGCTGCAGTACGCCACCGCCAAGGCCGGCGCCATCCTGGTCAACGTCAACCCGGCCTACCGCACCAGCGAGCTGGCCTATGCGCTGGCCCAGTCGGGGGTGTCGACGCTGGTGCTCGCGCCCGGCTTCCGGGACGCCGACTACGTCGCCATGGTCGAGGCGGTCGCCGGCGAGACCCCGGCGCTGGCCCGCCGGGTGGTCCTCGGTGGCGACCCGCCGCCGGGCACGATGAGCTGGGACGACCTGCGCGCCGCCGGCGCCGGGGTCGAGGAGGAAGCGCTGCGCGACCGGGAGGCGCTGCTGCAGTTCGACGACCCGATCAACATCCAGTACACCTCGGGCACCACCGGCTTCCCCAAAGGCGCCACCCTGAGCCACCACAACATCCTCAACAACGGCTTCTTCATCGGCGAGGGCTGCGGCTACAGCGAGCAGGACCGGGTCTGCATCCCGGTGCCGCTGTACCACGGCTTCGGCATGGTGCTCGGCAACCTCGCCTGCACCACCCACGGGGCGGCGATGGTCTACCCGGCCGAGGGCTTCGACCCGGAGGCCACCCTGGCCGCGGTCGAAGCCGAACGCTGCACCAGCCTGTACGGGGTGCCGACGATGTTCATCGCCGAGCTGGAGCACCCCCGCTTCGCCGAGTTCCGGCTCGACTCGCTGCGCACCGGCATCATGGCGGGCTCTCCGTGCCCGGTCGAGGTGATGAAGAAGGTCCAGTCCGAGATGCACATGGACGAGGTGACCATCTGCTACGGCATGACCGAGACCAGCCCGGTCTCGTTCCAGACCGGCCGCGACGACCCGGTCGACAAGCGCGTCGCCACCGTCGGCCGCGTCCACCCGCACGTCGAGGTCAAGGTGGTCGATCCCGAGACCGGCCGGGTGCTCCCCCGCGACGAGCCTGGCGAGCTCTGCACCCGCGGCTACGTGGTGATGCTCGGCTACTGGGAGAACCAGGAGGCCACCGCGGCAGCGATCGACCAGGCGGGCTGGATGCACACCGGCGACCTGGCCACGCTCGACGCCGACGGCTACGCCAACATCGTCGGGCGCATCAAGGACATGGTCATCCGCGGCGGGGAGAACATCTACCCGCGCGAGGTCGAGGAGTTCCTCTACCAGCACCCGGCCGTGAGCGACGTCCAGGTGGTCGGGGTTCCCGATGCCCGCTACGGCGAGGAGCTGTGCGCCTGGGTCCGCCTCAAGGAGGGCGAGACGGTCGACGGCGAGGCGCTGCGGGCCTGGTGCAAGGGGCGGATCGCGACCTTCAAGATCCCGCGCTACTGGCGCTTCGTGGACGCCTTCCCCATGACCGTCACCGGCAAGGTGCAGAAGTTCAAGATGCGCGAGGCGTCCATCACCGAGCTGGGGCTCGAGGAGGCCGCCACCGCTCGTACCGCCTGAGCGCTCAGGACGGCGCGTTCCCGTCCCCGGTCCATCCGGGGACGGCCGCTCCGTCGACGGACCCCTGGGAGGCCGCCACCACGACCGGCGCTTCGACCAGGTGGCCGCCGAGCGGGTCGCCGACCGGCTCGAACCACGGCGCGCCCGGGTCGCCGTCGGGGACCAGGCGCCAGTTCCGCGGGACGCGGTCGATGCCGACCGGGTAGATGGTGAGGGTGCCGCCGGGCCCGACGTGGAGGCGCAGGAAGCTCTTGTCGTCCATCAGGTGCTGGCAGGAGAACGCCTCGTTGGTGTGGCGCTCGGCCTTCCGCCCCATGAAGGCGTGCGCCAGGAGCAGGTAGAGCCCGACCAGGCTGCCGCCGGCGATGCCGCCGGCCAGGCCGACGGAGGCGAAGGCGAGCACTGTCCGCACCCCCGCCGGTGCCAGGGCCCACACCGCCGCGGCCAGCGGCAGGAGCACGGCGAGCAGGAGGAGGTGGGCGAGCGCGTGCAGGCCGCCGAGGACGAGCTTGGCCGGGCCGTGGAGGGAGGCGTAGCCGACCAGGGCGATGCCGAGCACGCCACCGACCAGCAGCGTGCTCGCGCCGCCACGCAGCAGGCCGTTGAACCCGGCGCTGTCGATCGCGTCGAGCAGGCCGCCCGCCTGCCCTGGCGTGCCGCTGCCGAGCAGCAGGCCGAGGACCAGGTACACGCAGCCCATCAGCACGGCGAAGCGCCGGTTGCGGAACGGCAGCAGCAGCGCGCCCCAGCGCAGGCGCTTGGACCTGGCGACGCTCGGGAAGGTGGCCATGCGCCGGTAGCCGACCTGCTCGCCGCCCTCGTCGAGCGCCAGGCGCTCGGGCATCAGGTGGGTCGGGTACAGGTACGCGCCACCGCCACCGGAGGTGATGCGCTGGCGGCCGCCGTCGCCCTGGTAGCGGCAGTAGTGGTGGAGGTCCCCGGAGAGGTTGACCGCCACCCTGCCGCGGTCGCCGATCACCTTGCGTTCGAAGAACTCGAGGTTGCCGTGGGAGGTCGCCTGCTCGAGCCAGCTCGGCTTGGCGCTGCACAGGATGATCCGGTCGCCCTCCCCCAGCTGGGTGGCGACCTCGCTGAAGTACTCGAGCTGCGGCTCGTCGACGTAGGCGTCGAACTGCACGTCGATCGCCCACAGCCACCAGCCGCTGGGCAGCTTGAGGGCGAAGTAGCTCCGCTCCTGCCTGGTCTCCCAGCCGCCGACCCAGCGCCGCTGGCAGAACAGGCGCAGGAAGTTGGCCAGGCCGTCGTACCAGTCGTGGTTGCCTGGGATGGCGTACAGGTGCGGGTGGCCCTCTGGCGCGGTGCAGGGGAGGGCGGCCTTGAACGGGCCGCTGAAGCGGTCGTCGTAGGTGGTCTTCTTGGCGGTCGGGTAGACCTGGTCGCCGCCGAGGACCAGCAGGTCGGCGCGCGGGAGGTGGAGCGGCCCAGCGGGCGCGTCCAGGTCGAGGCGGTCGGCGGCGACCAGCCGGGCGACCGCATAGGTGGGATCGAACCCGTCGCCGGTGTCGGCCACGTAGTCGAACCACAGCTCCTGCCGTTCGGCGTAGTCGTGGACCACCGGGTCGGTCAGCGCGGCCTGGATCTCGCGCTTGTCGGCGTACGCCCCGAACAGGCCCGAGACCGCCACCTTGAAGGCGGTCCCGGCCAGCTGGCCGGGGTCGAACCAGCGCACCATCGGCCGGCGGACGAAGCCGAGCTCGCGCTCGGACCGGGGCCTGGCCGGGCAGTCGTCCGGCACGGGCGCCGGTCCCGCCGGGAGGCTGACCGAGTGCGGCCGCGACAGCTCCGCGCGGCTCATCTCGCCACCGGCTCGACGAGGCGGTCGGCGAACCGGTCCGCCAGCGCCGCGATCGTCAGCGCCGGGTTGGCGCCGACCGGGCCGGGCATCACCGAGCCGTCGGCGACGTACATCCCGGGGTAGTTGAAGACCTCGCCGTACGGGCCGACCACCCCTTCGCCTTCGTGGTCGCCCATCGGGCAGCCGCCGAGCGGGTGGACCGTGATCACCCGCCTGAGGTACCAGATGGGGTTGTCGGCGTGGACGCCGCCGAGCGCGGCGGCGATCTCCCGCATGGTGGCGCGCACCCGGTCGAAGTAGACCGCCGACGACCTGGTGGTCCAGTCGATGTCGAGCCAGCCGCCGCGCAGGGTCATGCGGCCGTCGGGCACGTCCCTGCCCATCGCCAGCATCGGCAGCGAGCCGGTCGAGCGCCTGCAGTCGCCGAGTAGCTCGGCGACCTGCGCGCCGAGGTCGCTCTTCTGGCCGCCGCGCAGCGACCCCAGCACGCGGCGGGCGAGGAAGCGGAACAGGCGGACGGCGGTGCCCGGCGCGTCCTGCGCCTCGAGGAGCCAGTCGACGAACTGCGGGTAGCCGCCGTCCTCGACGTAGTAGCCGCGGCCGGCGCCCTTGACCCCGTCGGCGGCGTCGGGCATGCGGATGGCGCTGGTGATCACCGGTCCGAAGCTACCGTCAAGCCGCTTGGCGGTCCCTGGAGGGCCGGCCTTGCCGGGCATCACGAAGGTGAGGAGGTCCCCGTTGCCGCTGAAGCGGCTACCGAGCAGGCCGGACAGGTGCGGGAAGGCCTCCCGGTTGCGGAGCAGCAGGAAGGTGGTGCCGTAGGCACCGGCCGACAGCACCAGCCGGTCCGCCGTGAGGGTGACGAGCGGCAGGCTCTTGGTGTCGGTGCGCTGGCCCTCGGCGGCCTCGTCGTGCCGCACGTAGTCGACGGCGTAGCCGCCGCCGTCGCGGGGCCGGAAGCTCCGCACCTCGCAGCGCTCGCGGATGTCGGCGCCGCGTCGCTTGGCCGCCGACAGGTAGGTGTGGTCGAGGGTATTCTTGCTGCCGTAGTTGCAGCCGATGTCGCACACGCGACAGAGCATGCAGGTGTAGCGGGCGCGACCGTGCAGGTTGGGCTCTGCCTCCACGATGGTGGCGCCAGGCACCGGGTCCTGCCCGGGGTTGCCGAAGGTGACCGCCAGGTTGGGGAGCTGCCACGCCAGTCCGAGCATGCCCGCCGCCTGCTGCATCGCCGCGGTCTTGGCGACGTGCTGGTAGGGAGGCCGCTCGAACGGGAACGGCTGCGGCGCGATCATGTCCTCGACCCGCTTGTAGTGCTCCTCCAGCTGCTCCCGCGTGACCGGCCAGTGCTCGTAGCCGCCGGCGGCGGTGCGGTCGGTCACGAACCAGTGCTCATCCTTGCGCAGCAGCACGTTCGCGTAGATGAGCGAGCCGCCCCCCAGGCCGGAGGAGACGATCGACTCGAAGCCGTGGAAGGACCAGACGTCGAACAGCCCGTGCAGCCCGGCGCTCGGGTCCCAGAAGTTGGTGCGCATCTCGGCCGGCCGGCGCGGGAACGACCCCGGCGGGTAGACCTTGCCGCGCTCGAGCAGGCAGACGCGGAGGCCGGCGTCTGCCATGCGGTAGGCGGACACCGACCCTCCGAAGCCCGAGCCCACCACGATCGCGTCGAAATGGGTGTCCATGGCCGTACCTCTTGGTGTCCTAGATGTACGCCTTCCAGAGCTCGCCGAGGAAGAAGCGGCCGAAGCGGGCCAGCGCCTCGGCGGCCTCGCGTGCGCCGGCGGCGTTGGTCGCATGCATCGTGCCGACCAGGTGCTTCAGCTCGCGGATGCCGAGGCGGAGCGTGCCAGCCCCGATCACCGGGCCGCTGGCGTCGGGACCCTCGTGCAGGCTGGTGAACAGCGTGGTGGTGTCGGATACCAGGTCGGGGCCGAAGTCGTCCTTGACCTCCTTGTGGCCGGCCAGGTAGAGCTCGCGGCCCTGGTGGCGGAGGCCGAGCTCGTAGACCATGCGCCGGGTCCCCGGCTCGTCACCGGGACTGAACAGGTTGAAGACCCCGCTGCTGGCGAGCAGGTCCTCGCCGAGGGGCGGGAAGCTCACCGTCCCGCTGAGGCGACCCCGGTGGTCCGGGTCCTCGATGAAGCGGTCCAGGTCGTCGATGTCGATGGCCGCGCGCATGGTGAGCGTGGTCCCGGCCGCCTCGCCGGCCTCCCGGCCGGCGCGCGGGTCGGTCGCTCCGAGGCTGAAGCCGCCGGCCATCACCTCGCGGAAGGAGATGCCGAGGCGTGGATCCCGCATCTTGGTCACCTCTGGACCGAGGGGCAGTCCCTCGGGGTCGATGGTGTCGAGGTAGTGCTGGGCGTCCTGGTAGCCCATGGCGATC
The DNA here is from genome assembly GCA_035535495.1 of Actinomycetota bacterium. GTDB lineage: Bacteria > Actinomycetota > CALGFH01 > CALGFH01 > CALGFH01 > DASUZB01. The sequence goes on from DATLQA010000025.1 coordinate 5,965, forward strand.
AGCGTGGCGCAGTCGATCCGGCCCAGGTACAGGTCGGGGTCGAGCGGGAGCGGCAGGCTCGGCTTGATCAGGTGCAGCCGGATCGGGGTGGTGCGGCCGCCGACCGCCTCGCCGGCCCTGATGCGGTCGTTGAGCTCGGCGATGCGTTCGAGCTCGCCGAACAGCGAGCCGTTGGCGCTGAGCTCGATCATGTGCACGTACTGCTCGAACGGCCCGTCGCGGTACTGGTTGGCGTTGCCGATGCACCAGACCACCCAGAGCTCCTCGGCGCCGCGCCGGACCGCCTCCATCAGGTTGGCGTCCCTGATCCACACGGCGTCCAGGTAGTAGGTCTCACCGAGGCGCACCGGTGGCGTGAAGATGGGCAGCGAGATCCCGGCGACCAGCAGGTCGAGGCTGATCTCCTGGTGCGGGATGGCCTCGGAGACCTTGCGGTTGAAGTTGCCGACGTTGAACGTGCCCGCAGGGCCGTCGGCGTCGCGGATCCGGGCGACGTCGATACCGAGCGCCGGGAAGACGTCTTCCCTGATGCCGTCGGCGTCGCCGAGCGCCGGCAGGCGCCCGACGTCGAGATACTCGTGCAGCGGCAGGAACGAGGCGAACTTCCGGACGTCGACGCCGCGCCAGCGCTGGCACATTTCCTCCGGTGTCTGGCCCGACAGCAGCATCGCCAGGTTGATGATCCCGCCGGAGGTGCCGTCGGCGTGGTCGAAGGCGAGCCCGGCCTCGTCCAGCGCGCGCAGCACCCCCGCCTGGTAGGCGACCCGCATGCCGCCTCCGGCCAGGATCAATGAGCGTCTGGGCCGGTCCATCAGGACTGCTTCTCGGTGGCAAGCGGCTTGGTGGGCGAGGTCGGCGGTGGCGGCAGCCACTCCTGGCTGAGACCGAGTCCGACCACGCTCTCCAGCCCCTCCGGCTGGGTCGCCGGCGCCTGCGGGTAGCTCAGGAACCAGCTCTCGAAGTGGTCGTCGAGCGCCCCGGCGGCGTCGCCGACGTAGCCGGTGAACAGCGGGTCCGGGTCCACGTCGAGCAGGCCGAGCTCGGCGACACGGGGGTGGTCGCCGAGGTACAGCCTGGCCTTCGCGCCCCGGCCGACCGCCATGTTCATCCGGCCGGCGAAGTGGATGTACGACTTCACCAGCATCCCGCGGAACTGGCAGTAGTTCACCGCGCTCACGTCGACCGGCAGGCCGAGCCGGTGTGGCCGGTCGATCTCGATGCTCACCACCAGCTCGCCGTCCAGCCCGTAGCGGCTCGCGACCGTCTGCTCGGTGACCTCGAAGTCCAGGTTGGCCTGGTGCTTGGGCATGCCCCAGATACCCTTGCCGCCCTTGACCGAGATCTCGGTCGAGACCGGCAGGTCGTAGACGTACTGGCCGGTGCCGTAGTGCCGGCGCAGCAGCAGTGGCAGGAGCCTCGGTGCCTGTCTGGGGCCCTGGGTGCACCCGATCGCGACGCTGAACTCGATGTAGGCGCCGATGTCGGTGAAGCGGTAGTCGACCACCGTGAAGACCAGCACGGCGTGGCGCACCAGCCGCAGCGGGTGCAGCTCGTTGCCTGGCAGCAGCCGGGCGGCCCGCTCGGGGTCGATCCGGAACCCGGCGAACAGCGCCCTGGTGTGCTCGGAGTTGACCGGCAGGTCGAACGGGATGCCGTCGACGAGCGCGTGCCGGCCGCGCTGGCGGTTGAGGCGTGCCGGTAGCCGCATCGGGCGTCTCCTCTCAGCTGGTGTCGAGGGCCTCGCGGATGATCGGGAAGACGTCGCGGGTGGCGTCCTTGCCCATGAACACGTCGAGATGACCGTAGCCCTGCAGGGTGTGGGCGGCGTGGTAGCCGGGCCGGTGCCGGTCCAGGAACGCGAACGTCCGTGCTTGGCTGACCGGGAGGAAGCAGTGGTTGCGGCTCCCCGCCAGCAGCACGAATCGCGCATCGGTCCGGGGTGGCTCACGGGTGTAGTCCTCCGGCAGGCCGGGGAGCCGCTCGACCGCCACCATGTGCCCGCGCCGCACGCACTCGTCCATCTGGCGGAAGAAGGTGAGTGGCACCTCCCCGAACTCCCGCCGCAGCCAGTCGTGGGTCTCGTCGTTCAGCTGCCGGTGCGACCAGAGGGCGGGGAAGCCGGCACCGTAGACGAAGCTGACCATCCTGCAGACGTTGTTGTGGCACTCGCGGTGGACGAGGCGGACCAGCAGCACCAGCATCCTGGCGAGGCGGGTCGGCGGCTTGTCGCCCCACTCGGGGTCCAGGTAGTTGCTCAGCTCGGCCACCCGGGGTGCAAGCCAGTGCAGCTTGAAGCGGGAGAAGGGCGGGACCACCGGGTGCAGCGAGACGGCGTTGGTGACGATGGTGGTGACCTCGGGCAGGAGCCCGGCCACCGCGGACATGACGAAGCTGGTCGAGCCCTGGCAGTGGACCACCGCCTTGAGCGTGTCCGCGCCGCTGCGGTCCAGCACCGTCCGTACCGCCTGGGGGTGGTCGTAGGCGGCCGCCTGGTCGAGCGTCCAGCGGTTCGGGGGGAGGTCGATGCTGGCGCGCCAGTTCTCCAGCCAGACGTCGTAACCGTCGTCGACCAGCACGTCGACCAGGGTGGTCGGCACGGGCGCACGGAAAATGTTGGCACGGACGCCGGCGCCGTGGACGAGCAGCACCGGCCCACGGCTGGCGGGCCGCTCGCCGCGGACGTGGACGAGGTTGCAGCGGGTCCCGTCACCCGCGGTGAACCACACGACCTCCTCGTCGCGCGGCCGCGCGGGCTCGACCGGAACCTGGGACCGGAGGTGCTCGGCCCCGTCGGCGGTTGGTTCCACGCGCGCCCCTCAGCTCGCTCCGGACCTACGTTGCGATCTCGTCAGCCTCCGCTGTTCGGACGGAGTCTACGATGGCCCAAAAGGCAGCCATTAGGGAACCCTTTACTGCGCCGAGGGGGCATTGCCGGACGTCGCGGCCCGGCTCCTCGAGGAGCCGGGCTGCGACTGGTTGACGGAACTACCGGTGCCGGAGCTGGCCGCGGATGGCGCCGCCAGGGAAGTCCGGCGTGTGGAGGTTGACGTAGAAGCCGGCCGGGTGGTGACGGATCTCGTCGACCAGGGCGGGGTCGGCCGAGACGCAGCCGTCAACCCCGTTGAACGACGCCGGTAACCCGTCGAACACCGGGAATGGCACCACCACCGGACCGTTCACGCCCTTGGCGCCACGGTGGATGTGGCCGGCGACCGGCTGGGCGATCCCCTCCCAGGTGACCGCGAAGCAGACCCTGTCGCCCTTGGCGCTGACGAAGGCTCGGCCGCGGCCGTCAGGATCGGCGGCCGGCACCTCGTTGGCGCCGCTGAGGTTCGCGGTGAGCTGGCGCGGCACGGAGATGTCGCCGCCGCCACGGCGGAGCTGGCCGCGGATCGCGCCGGCGGGGAAGGTCGCGTCGTGCAGGTTGACGTAGTAGTTGCCCGGATTGGCGCGGATCTGGGTGATCAGCGCGGGATCGGCCGCCACGCACCCGCGTGCCGAGGCCATCGCGTCAGGCAGGCTTCCCGGAAGCGACTCGAAGAAGGGGACCACGATCGCTCCCGCCGTGCCCGCGGCGCCGACGTGGATGTGGCCCCTGGTGGGCTGGCCGATGTCCGACCACTCCAGGGCGAAGCAGACCCGGTCGTTCGACAGGCGGAGGAAGGCCTGCCCGAAGCCGTCCGGGTCACCGGGACCGGGTACCTCGTTGGCCCCGTTGAGCCTGGCGCGCAACAGGGTCGTGTCGGTGGCTGTGGCCACGCCGGGAAGCACGGCGGCCAGCAGCCCGGCCAGGAGCGCGAGGACGCCGGCGGCGACCAGCACGCGTCTGCGCATGCGGTGTTCCCCCCTCTCGATGGTCCGGGGGCCCCCACCCGTCGCGTGAGCCCCCGGACCTGTCCACCCTGGGGCCACCCGTTGACACGGGTGCGCCCCAGGACCCCCCCGGGCGGGACCTGGCGGCGTGGACCGGTCGCCGCGGACGCCCCTCCCGCTTGCGAGGCGCCCATCCGGTAACTACATCGCGCCGCGTAGGCTTCCCGCTTTTTCGTCTATTGCCTCGCGGTGACCACCACCCGGCCGGTCATCTGCGGATGCACGGTGCAGACATAGTCGTAGCTTCCCGGCGTGGAGAAGGTGTGGGTGAAGCCGCCCGAGCGGCGCGGCTTTCCTGAGTTGAAGCCGTCCCCCTTGACGTCGTGGGGCACGCTACCGTCCCGGAATTTCCAGGTGACGGTGGTCCCCGCTGGGACCTCGACGATCGCCGGCGAGAACTTCACGTCCTTGGCCAAGACCTCGTCGACCCCCTTCGCCGCCGCCCCGGCCGGCGGCTCGCCCCCCTGGCCGGAGGCGCAGCCGGCCAGCAGGACGGCGCCGACCGCGAGGGGGAGGAGCCGCTGATACCAGGTCCGCATCTCAATTCGCTCCCTTCGTTGACCCGGGGCTACCGCTTCGCTACTTGAGCCCCAGACCCTTCATCACGTCATGACTCGGCGGTTTACCGCTCCCCAACGTATGGAGTCGAGAGGCCGCCGTCGTCCGACTGAGGGCGTGAGCGGGCTGCGCGGATTGGCGCAAGGACGGGCCGGGCGCGTACGCCCACCGGGGTAGCGGCGCGCCACGCCCGTCGGCCCCTGGTTCTATCCTCGGGGTCGGGCCGACTCCGCCGACGAGAGGGGCAGACCGTTGCCGGACCGCCGCGATGGCGACGCCGCCACGCAGAGGATCGGGATCCATCTTGGGCGTGACGGCGCCCTGGCCGCCGCGGCCCAGCGGGGCGCCGACGCCGTCCAGTTCTTCCTCGGCGACCCGCAGGGGTGGAAGGTGCCGCCGCCAGGCCCCGACACCGACGAGCTGAACGCCTCGCCGCTCGCCGTCTACGTCCACGCGCCGTACGGCATCAACCTGGCGTCGGCCAACAACCGCGTCCGCATCCCGTCGCGCAAGCTGCTCGCCCAGACCTGCGAGGGCGCCGCGGTGATCGGCGCGGCCGGCGTGATCGTCCACGGCGGCCACGTCACCGGTGGCGACGGCGAGGAAGAAGGCTTCCTCCGCTGGCGCAAGGCCATGGAGCAGCTCGACTCGCTGGTGCCGCTGCTGCTCGAGAACACCGCCGGCGGCGACCACGCGATGGCCAGGCGGCTCGAGACCGTCGCTCGCCTCTGGGAGCACGTCGGCGACTTCGGCCTCGGGTTCTGCCTGGACACCTGCCACGCCCACGCCTGCGGCGAGGAGCTCGACGGCGTGGTCGACCGGGTCAAGGCGATCACCGGCCGGATCGACCTGGTACACGCCAACGACTCCAAGGACCCGGCCGGCTCGGCCCGCGACCGCCACGAGAACCTCGGCAAGGGCCAGATCGATCTGGATACGCTGGTCGAGGTGGTGCGGGCGGCGGGAGCCCCGGTCATCTGCGAGACCCCCGGCGGGCCGGCCGAGCACCGCGGCGACCTGGAGCTGCTCCGCGAGCGCTTGGGCGGCCGCTAGCCGCACGAGGCTCTATGCTTCGGGCGGAAGAGCCCGACCTGGCGCCAAGCACGAGGGAGAGACCGACGGCGATGCCTCCGGAGACGAACCCAACCAAGGCGGCCGTGGAGTCGGCCGTCCTCGACCTCACCGACGAGGAGATCGTCGAGGCGCTCCGCCGGGTCAGGGGGAACAACGTGCGCGAGGCGCACGAGGAGCGCGAGGCCTACACCTGGCCGACCGAGGCCCGCCGCAACGTGCTCGACGCCCTGGCCCGCCGCCTGGCCTCCGGCCGCGTGCCCGCCAAGGGCTGACGACTGCCCCGCAGGCAGGCGGCTCGGCTCGTTTGCCGCGGCTCACCCGGTGTCGGTCGCCCTGGGCGGCGCGGCGCCGGCGCCCGCCCTATGAGGGCGCCACCTCACGCCAGCGGGTCGCCGGACTCCTCGCCACCGCCGGCCGCGCCGCCACGAGTGGGCCTGCCGTCCCTGGCAGGGTGCTCCACGATCGCCACCACCCGGCCGGCGAGGAAGCGGGCGCTGCGCACCGTCTGGCCGGTGCGGGTCACCTCGGCCACCTCGACCAGGCTGCGGGAGGTGGTCACCTCGACCCGCCGCCCGTCGCGGGTGGCGGCGATCTCGAACGAGCGCACACCGTTGCCGGTGTCCACCAACACCTCCACCCAGTCGCCGCGCATGCGCCAAGCCTAGCCGGTCAGCGGCCCGCCGCCCAGCGCACCCTTCCCCGGCCCTGGTCGTCAGGCGTCGAGGCGGACGCCGAGCACCTCGGCGGCCGCCTGGACGCCGTCGCCGTCGCCCTGCTTGGCCATGGCGTCGACCACGGCCAGCGCGGCCGGGGTGTCCAGGTCGGTGGCGAGCGCGGTCTCGACCTGGACTGGCAGCGATCGGGTCCCGCCGGCCCGGAGCCGGGTGGCGGTCCTGCGCCACGCTTCCAGCCGCTCGGCGGCCGCCTTCAGCTCGTCCGCGTCGAACGTCCAGGACGACCGCCAGTGGTGGGCGAGCAGCGCGAGCCGGACCGCGGCCGGCTCGTGCTCCTGGAACAGGGCGGCCGGGAACACCAGGTTGCCGAGCGACTTCGACATCTTCTCGCCCTCGTGGCGGACCATGCCGCTGTGCAGCCAGCGGCGGACGAAGGGAACCTGGTTGACCGACTCGGACTGGGCCCGCTCCGACTCGTGGTGCGGGTAGATCAGGTCGGTGCCGCCCCCGTGGAGGTCGATGGTGGCGCCGAGGTAGCGCAGGCTCATGGCGGAGCACTCCAGGTGCCAGCCGGGCCGGCCAGGCCCCCAGGCACTCGGCCAGAACGGCTCGCCGGGCCCGCTGCGCTGCCAGACGACGAAGTCGAGCGGGTGGCGCTTGCGCGGGTCGTCGGGGTCGCCGCCGCGCTCGGCCAGCAGGTCGCGCAGGTCCGTCGCTGACAGCCCGGAGAGCGTGCCGAAGCCCGGGTAGGTGGTCACGTCGAAGAAGACGGTCCCGTCCACCACGTAGGCGAACCCACCGTCGACCAGGCGGCCCGCCACGTCGAGCATGACCGCGATCTCCTCGGTGGCCTTCGGGAAGTGCGTCGGCCGGGCCACGTTGAGCGCGTCCATCACCTCGAGGTAGGCGGCGACCTCGCGCCGGCCGAGCTCGCGGAAGTCCTCACCGTCACGGGCGGCGCGGCGCAGGATGTCGTCGTCGACGTCGGTCACGTTCTGGCAGTAGACGACCTCGTGCCCGCGCCAGCGAAGGAAGCGGACCAGGGTGTCGAAGGCGACATAGGTGAAGGCATGGCCCAGATGGGCGCTGTCATACGGGGTGATGCCGCAGACGTAGATGGTCACCCGTGGCCCGAGCGGGAGCGGCGCGGCGCCGTCGGGCGGGCCATGCAGGACGATGGGCTCGAAGCGCTGCTCGCCCTCGACCGCCAGCACGTCACCTCCCGACCTCGGTCTGCCCACCCGCCCCGTGGGGATGGTACCGGTCGGCGCCGGGTCGGCGACTGGTACGCTCCGCCCGTGTCGCGTCCGGAGGCAGCGGGCGAGGAGCGGGCCGCCGCGCCGGCTCCACCGTTCGCGCTCGTCGGGGTCCGGGTGCTGGACGGCTCGGACAGGCCGGCCCAGGCCGGCCGCACGGTGGTGGTCCGTTCCGGCAGGATCGAGGCCGTCGGCGGCGCGGACCAGGCGAGGACGCCCGACGGCGGTCTGGTGCTCGACGGCGACGGCCTGACGGTCCTGCCCGGCTTCGTCGACACCCACGTCCACCTCGACTTCTACCCGCCCGCAGCGGTGCTCGCCGGCGGCGTCACCACCGTCCGCGACCTCGGCTGGCCGGCGGCGCGGCTGGCGGTCCTCCGCCGCGACGCCGGAGCCACCGCGCCGCGACTGCTGGCCGCCGGGCAGATCCTCACCGCCCCGGGCGGCTATCCGACCAGGGCCGCCTGGGCGCCGCCGGGCACCGCCCGGCCGGTCGAGGGCCCCGACGACGCCGCCCTGGCAGTCGCCGAGCTGGCCGATGCCGGCGCCGCGGTCGTCAAGGTCGCGCTGGACGAGCGCGTCGGCCCGACCCTCCCGCCGGCCACGCTGGCGGCCCTGGTCTCCTCGGCGCGGGGCCATGGGCTGGCCGTGACCGCCCACGTCGCCGGGGTCCGGCAGGTGGAGAAGGCGCTCGAGGCTGGCGTGGCCGAGCTCGCCCACTGGCCGTTCACCAGGCGCGAGCTGCCAGGCGCGCTCGTCCGGCGCATGGCGGAGGCGGTCACGGTGGTGCCCACCATGCACATCGAGCCGTCCGGTGCGCGACTTGCCGGCTTGGCGGCCTTCGTCGCCCATGGCGGGCGGGTCGTGTACGGCACCGACCTCGGTAACCAGGGCCCACCGCCCGGGATCGACGTGGTCGAGCTCGGGCTCATGGTGGAAGCCGGGCTCAGCCCGGACCAGGCGATCGCCGCCGCCACCGGCAGCGCCGCCGCCTACCTCGGCCTCGACGGCCTCGGCCGGGTGGCGCCTGGCGCGGTCGCCGACCTGGTTGCGGTCGAGGGCGACCCGCTGGCCGACCTGACCGCCCTCGAGCGGGTCCGCCTGGTAAGCCTGGCCGGCCGCCTGCTGCGGATGCCATAGCGTCCGCGCCACGCCCCACTCGCATCCACGGCGCCAATCCAGGCAACGGGACCGGCCTTCGGTTTCCCAATAGGACCGGCACCGCCCGATAGCGGCGATGCTTGCGCAATACGCGCCCGTCCGGCCTCGAATTCACCGCCCGCCGGGGAACGACGGCCGTACGGAGCGTCCGGCGCGCTGTTTTCGTCGGCCGCCGGTCGCCGCCACCATGAGGATCCGGCTCCGTCCGATTTCTCCGTAGTCGAGGACGCCGAGTCGATCGCTCCCTATGGCGTCATGCGAGCGGCAGGGCGCCGGGCACGGAAAACCCACGGGCCGCCTGCGGCCGGTGGCGGCGTAACTCCATGGGCTTCCGGACGACCCTGGCCTGCGGACACGGTAACCGACCTGGGCGCCACCAGCTCAGGCAAGCTTTGCGTGCGAGCCACCCTCCTGGTTGCTTGCTCGATAGGCGGCCGGCCGTGACCGCACCCACCGGACCCGTCATTGCACCGGGGCACCGGCGCGGCCGCGCCCGCCAACCCGCGCGCAAATGGCCTCGCATGGGTCCAACCGCCATGCGTGGTTGCGCCGGTACTCCCGACTGATGACGGTGCCGGTCGGTTTTCACCGGTTGATTCGCTGGTCACGGCCTATCGGCCGGCCCACCAACGCCTCCCGCCTGCGATCTTCCACCAGGCTGCCGGCTCGGGGAGGGGCCCGGCCAACCGCTCCGTCCGTGGCCGCTATCGGGAGGGCGGTGCCCAGCGCCTCCCGCCATTCAAGCCGGTGCAGGCCCCGGGATCCACATTTGTCCGGCCGGCAGGTGCGCCAACCCATTGCCGCCGCCGCCGCCGGACGCGTCGCTCGCTACGGGCGAGCGGTTTCGTCCCATCCTGCCGGCCGCGGCGGCGCGCGGTTTCCCAACGCACATCCGCCGAGCTGTCCCGAGCGGCCGGGGCCGGGAGCCACGCCCGGCGCGTGCGGCCGGCCGCTCCGGGTGGCCAAGAGGAAAAACCTGAGACGAAATCTTCAGCTGTGTGTTGCCAATCTCGCCGCGGATGGCTAGTGTTGGCGGAAATCTAAGCGACGCTACTTTGGGGTCGCCCAGCCATGCCGTGAGAGGAGTCGGATGGGCACGAAGACCATTACCATGTACGTCTCGGACATTGACCAATCCGAGATTGGCGAGGGCGAGGCCTATCAGGTCTCCATCCGTCACCCGGACGGCTCGACGCAGCAACTCGATATCTCCGAGCGGAACTACCGGGACCTGAAGCTCGAAGGCCTCGGCAAGACCCTGAAGAAGCGCGGCCGTAAGCCTGGCTCACGCTCCACCACCGGGACGGCGGGTCAGCGTCGCCGTGGTGCCAAGGCGGCGGACGGCGACTCGCGGTCAGCCTGACAGCCTCTTCTGAGGCTTGAAGCCACGAGCCCGCGGCACCGGCGCCGCGGGCTCGTTCACGCCGGGTGCCGGCGGCTAGGTTCCCCGCTGCGCCTGGCAGGCGAGGCAGAGCCCGAAGATGTCGGCCTGGTGGCCGGTGATGGCGAAACCGCGGCGGCTGGCGACCCGCTCGGCCCACGGCTGCACCTCGCAGGCGTCGATCTCCTCCACCCGACCGCAGCCCTCGCACACCAGGTGATGGTGGTGAAGTGGGTTGCAGAGCCGGTACAGCGCCTCGCCGCTGTCCCGCCGGAAGACGTCCACCTGGCCGCTGTCGACCAGACCCTGGAGCGTCCGGTAGACGGTCGCGAGCCCGACCCTCCTGCCCAGCTCCGCGTGGAGGTCCTGGGCGGAGAGGGGCTCAGGGGCCTGACGCAGGGCGGCCAGCACGGCGCTGCGCTGCCTGGTCGTGCGCGCCTCACGGGTGGCGGATGCTGACGACATCACCCCGCCAGTCTACCGCCGGGCGCCAGGCCGCCCGGCGGTCGGCCCCGTCCTGGGGTTCAATGGCCGCGGTGAACTCGGAGGCAGGAGGGTCCGACCCGCGCGCGCTCCCGGCCGCCAGCTCGGGCCGGGAGCCACATACGGGTGCCTATCACCGCTATGCCGGCATCTACGACCGGCTCTGGAGCCGCGCTCCCTACCACCGCTTCGTCGACCTCTGTGTGGAGGACCTCCCTGCCGGCGCCCGGCCGGTCCGCCGCGTCCTGGTGGCCGCCTGCGGCACGGCCAGCGCGGCGCTCGAGTTCGCCCGGCGCCGCTATCGGGTGACCGGCTTCGACCTCTCCGCCGCCATGCTGGCCGTGGCGAGCGGCAAGTGCCGCGCCTCCGGGCTCCGTGTCGGCCTGATCCGCGCCGATCTGCGCGCCGTCCCCTTCGCGGACGGCTCCGCCGATCTGATCGTCGTGCTGAACACCAGCATCAACTACCTGCTGGAGCCGACCGAGGTGGTGGAGGCGCTCAGTCATCTGGCGCGCGTCGCCGGGCCGGGCGGCACGGTGGTGGTCGAGCCGCTCTCCTCCCGTTACCTGCACGCCGGCGTCGAGGCGAACCGCCACGTCGACGCGGACGGCCTGCGCTTCGACGCGGCCTACACCCTCCACGGCGACCTGCTCGCGGAGCGCCTGCACTGGCTTGCCGGCGGCGAGGAGGCCACCGAGACCTACTGGCAGCGCTTCTACGGCGACGACGACCTGGCCAGGATGTTCTCCAGGGCAGGCCTCACCGTGGCTGCCCGCCGGTCGATGTACCCGGCCATCCCGGCGGCCCCCGCCCGCGGCCGCGTCCTCTGGGTGGCCACGGCCTGACGCCACTGGCCAGGGGGCGTGCCGATCCCGACCTGTGGCGGACTTCGCGGTCAACTGGTTGCATGGCCAGCGTCCAGACGGTTGGATAGTCCGTGCCCTGGGCCGGGTGGACGGCGGCCTGGGACCAGCCCAGACTCGCGCGCCGGGTCGCCGGGGCCACCCGCACCCAGGTGCCGAAGGAGCCGTAGGCCATCATGGGTACGTCGACCCTGCACCTCGAGATCCCTGCCTCCGGCGTGTACCTGTCGGTGGTGCGAGCTGCCGCGACGGGCCTGGCGGCCCAGCTCCAGTTCACCTACGAGGAGATCGACGACCTGCGCATCGCCGTCGACGAGGCCTGCACCCAGCTGCTCGCGCGGCGCGGCAGCGCCGAGACGCTCTGCATCGACTACCACCTCGAGCCGGCAGAGCTGCGGGTGGACGTCTCGGTCGAGGCCCCCGACCGCGGCGACCCTCTGGCCAAGGACACCTTCGCCTGGCAGATCCTCACCGCTCTGACCGACGAGGTGAGCGAGCGTGCCGACGACAGCGGCCTGCACCTGAGCTTCCGTAAGCACGGCGGCCGGACGTGAGCGACCTGCCGTTCGACGCAAACGCCGCTACCGACCCGCGTGACCCGCAAGCCGTCCGTGACCACGACAACCACTTCGCCGATCTCGAGGACAGCCAGAACCTCACCGAGGACCTCGCCAAGCTGTCCAGCGAGCGCGGGGTCGACCGCGCCTACGCCAAGGACCTGTTCCGCCGCTTCGTGGAGACGCGGAACCCGGCGCTCCGCGAGGAACTGGTCGGCATCCACCTCCCCCTGGTCGAGTACCTGGCACGGCGCTTCCGCAACCGGGGCGAGCCGCTGGAAGACCTCATCCAGGTGGGCACGATCGGTCTGCTCAAGGCGATCGACCGCTTCGACCTGGAGCGAGAGGTCGAGTTCTCCACCTACGCGACCCCCACCATCGTCGGCGAGCTGAAGCGCCATTTCCGCGACAAGGGCTGGGCGGTGCGGGTCCCGCGCCGCCTGCAGGAGCTGAACCTGTCCCTCAACAAGGTGGTCGCCGAGCTCTCCCAGGAGATCGGCCGCTCCCCCACCATCTCGGAGATCGCCGCCAAGGTCCGGCTCAGCGAGGAGGAGGTGCTCGAAGGCCTCGACACCTCCAACGCCTACGCGGTGATCTCGCTGGACGCCCCGGCCGGCGGCGAGGACGCGCCGACGGTCAGCGAGCACATCGGCTCCGAGGACGAAGGCCTCGAGGCGCTCGAGTACCGCGCCGCCCTCGGCCCGCTCATCGCCGAGCTGCCCGAGCGGGAACGTCGCATCCTCTACCTGCGGTTCTTCCGCGGGATGACCCAGTCGCAGATCGCCGCCCGACTCGGCATCTCCCAGATGCACGTCTCGCGCCTGCTCAACCGCACCCTCGGGCTCCTGCGTGCCGGGCTCCTGGCGGAGGACGAGTCCGGCTAGTGGCGGCGCTGGGGAACGGCTAGGGATGCGGCTCGCACTGGTGGTCAACCCGGACGCGACCCGGTTCGCGGCGCGCCGGCGCGACCGGGTGGTGAACCAGCTCGCCGCCAGGCACAAGCTGGATGTGTACCACACCACCCACATCGGGCACGCCACCGAGCTGGCCCGCCGGGCAGTGGCCGACGGCGTCGAGGCGGTGGTGGTGATGGGCGGCGACGGCACCGTCAACGAGGTGGTCAACGGGTTGCCCGGCGCGGCGGTGCCGCTCGGCCTGGTGGGCGGCGGCAAGACCAACGTCCTGGCGCGCAGCCTGGGCCTGCCTGACGACGTCATGAAGGCCACGGCTCGCCTGCTCGAGCTGCTGGAGAGCGGTGAGCGGCGGCGGGTCTCGCTCGGCCTGGCGGGCGGGCGGCGGTTCACCTTCAGTGCCGGCCTCGGCCTGGACGGCGCGATCGTGCGCGAGGTCGAGCGGCGCCACCGCGCCAAGCAGCTCTACGGTGACCGGGCCTACGTCGCCGCCGGCTTGATGACCCTGCTGGTCGGCTACGACCGCGACACCCCGCACCTGACCCTCCACGCCGAGGGGTCGTCGGCGGTGCGCGGGTTCTTCGCGCTGGTCGGCAACGGCGACCCCTTCACCTACCTGGGACCGCGCCCGTTCCGTCCGACGCCCCAGGCCAGCTTCGAGGGAGCCCTCGACGTCATGGTCGGGCAGTCGATGGCGACCATGGCGCTGGCCCGCGCGCTCACCGTCATGCTGTCCGCACGACCCCGGACCGCGGCCATCCCGCGCTTCCCGGTCCTGCACGACCTGGACCGCTTCACGTTGGAGGCCGACGTGCCGCTCGCCTTCCAGCTCGACGGCGAGTACCTCGGCGACCACACCAGCGTGGCCTTCGAGCACCTCCCCGACGCCCTCGAGGTGATCGCGGCGGGGGGGACGGTCGGCGCTAGCCGCGGAGCGCCGCGACCAGACGGCCGGGGTGGTCGCTGATCACCACGGCGACCCCGAGATCGGCCAGCCGGCGGGCGGTCTGGGGCTCATCGACCGTCCAGGCCACCAGCAGGATCCCTTCCTCGTGGGCGCGCTTGGCCACCAGCTTGGCCTTGGGACCGAAGTACGCGGTGACGTGGGCGGCCAGCGCCGAGCAGCCGGCCCCCTCGGCGGCTCGCAGTGCCCGGCCGAGCGGGACGAAGCTCGGGGAGACCAGGCCGATGCGGATGCCGGGCAGTTCGGCCGCTGCCGCGGCGGCCACCCGCCGCGAGAACGACGACACCATCACCCGCCCGGTGTCGCCGCGACCGGCCAGCACCGCCGCCAGGGCGGCGCCGACGTCCTTGGGTCCCTGGGAGCCCTCGCCGCGCGCCTTGACCTCGACGTCGACCAGGGCCGCCGGCGGCAGCGCGTCGAGCGCCTGTGCCAGGGTGGGCACGCGGACCCCGTGGAAGCGGCGCGGGTTCGGCCAGCCCGGCGACCCGGCCGCGTCCAGGGCGAGGACCTCGGCGAGGGTGTGCTCGCGCAACAGGCCGCGGCCATCGGTGGTGCGGCCGAGGGCGGCGTCGTGAAAACAGACCAGAGCGCCGTCGGCCGTCTGGCGGACGTCGAGCTCGACGCCATCGGCGCCCTCGTCCAGGGCGGCCCGAAATCCCTCGATGGTGTTCTCCGGCGCCGCCAGCCTGGCGCCTCGGTGTCCGAGCACCTGCACTGCCCGCTCCTCCGGCCTCCACGCCCGGCCGGGAGCCCTAGGGCCGCCGTGCGCGGCCGGTCGAGCCTCCCGAACCCCCTGGTCCCCGGGGTCGTCGATGCGCGACTCGAGCCCCGGACCCCCTTGTTCCCATCAGGGCTACCGCACCCGCTCCCCCGAGCCCCAGGAGACCCCCACCGGGAGCCTACCGCTCCGCTCGATGCGCCACCGGACCCCCGATCGTACCGACAACCGCGGCCGCGGGCCGGACGGAATCCGTCAAAAGGGTCCCGCCCCAGGCGTCCTCCGGGACCCCATGATGACCTTTCGGGACCGCTCTGGCGCCGCGCCGAGGCATGATTCGTGGCCGCCCGGCGCGCGCAACCCGTGGTAGGCATCTTGGGGACTTATCAGGAGGTGCCATCAGTAGCTACGGAGACACTGTGCGGAGGCTAATTTCGTTCCCGCAGGTATGGTTGAGAAGGACTAGACACCTGATGCCGGTATTACGTACTTCGCCTAAATACATCTACTTATTACACCGGGGTGATCGACAGATTTGCCAGCGTTTGACCTGGTAGACGGCGTGATTGGGTTTGGTGGTGGGATGGGTGGGTACGAACCGTACGAGCTATCCCGGGCAGTGGTGAAGTGACCACGAAGAAGCATTTAGGGCAGATTCCCGTGCCCAATCTCGAATTGGGTTCTTCCATTCCTTCTCACCCTGTCCTACACTCACCCCGCTCTGCATCGAGAGGCTGACTCCACAGGATGTTAACTTTCACGAAGCCTTCGATCATGTGCCCTTCCCCCGGGGCGTAGCCGGAGAAAGCGAGGATGTCAATGGATTGGCGCCATCGTGCCCGCTGCCGCGATGTGGACCCGGAGCTGTTCTTCCCGGTCGGAACGACCGGGCCGGCCGAGGCGCAGGTCCAGTCGGCCAAGGCCATCTGCACGCTCTGCACCGTGCGGGAGGAGTGCCTGCAGTGGGCCCTCGACACCGCCCAGGATGCCGGCGTCTGGGGTGGCCTATCCGAGGAGGAGCGCCGGGCCATGCGCCGTGGCCAGCGCCGCCGCGTCCGGATCGCCTGACATCACGCTTGACTGGCCGGCGCCCAGCCGGCCGGTGTCTGACACCCTTCCTTTCCCCTCGTCCGAGTCGTACCATTTCTCCTCGGT
Source organism: Actinomycetota bacterium (assembly GCA_035535495.1). Lineage (GTDB taxonomy): Bacteria > Actinomycetota > CALGFH01 > CALGFH01 > CALGFH01 > DASUZB01. Next base: position 21,593 of record DATLQA010000025.1, read on the forward strand.
CGTGGACTGCCACCTTCGTCCTGGCGGCGGTCACTTGACGCCGAGAATCTCACCTCGGGCGAGGGGGGTATGTGACCGTACGCACCCGCATCCTGGTCGCCGATGACCACCCGCTCGTCAGGGACGGGATCAGGGCTGCGTTGTCGCTGGACGACGGGCTGGAGGTCGTTGCGGAGGCGAGCGACGGCGACGAGGCGATCGAACTTGCCGAAGCCATCCGACCGGACGTGGTGATCATGGACGTCCGCATGCCGCGGCTCGGCGGGATCAAGGCGACCGAGGCGATCACCAAGTCGGTGCCGGAGACACGGGTGATCATCCTGACCGTGGAGGAGACCCAGGCCCGGGTGGGCGAGGCGATCCAGGCCGGGGCCGCCGGCTACCTGGTCAAGGACATCGACGCCAGCGAGCTGACCCGGGCCGTCCGCCTGGTCGCGGATGGGAGCGCGGTGATCCACCCGACCCTGACGCGCCAGTTTCTGGAGGAGATCCGGCAGCTCACCAAGGCCGAGCAGAGCGTCGCCACCCTGTCGACCAGGGAGGTCGAGGTGCTGCAGATGATCGCGTACGGCTCCACCAACCGCGAGGTGGCCGAGGCGCTGCACATCTCCCCGCAGACGGTCAAGACCTACCTGGAGCGTATCTTCACCAAACTGGGCGTCTCCGACCGGACCCGCGCGGTCGCGGTGGCGCTCAAGCACGGCATCGTCGAGTGACCGGAGGCTGACGCAGCATGGGCTCCCTGCCGCTGTTCATCCTGGTCGTGATGGCCGGCGTCGTGGCGGGCTGGCTCCGCGGCGGAGACCTGCCCAGCTTGGCGAGGACCCCGATCCGTGGCCGCTGGCTCGCGCTGGCCTGCCTGGCCGTCCAGGCACTGATCGGCGCTCCGGTGGTGCGGGCGGTGGGCATGCCCCGAGCGCTCGGCGCGGTCCTGCTGATCGTCGCGCTGGTGGCGCTGGTCGGAGTGGCGCGTGCCAACGGCCAGCTCGAGGGCGTGCCGCTGCTAGCCCTCGGCCTGCTCCTGAACCTGCTGGTCACCCTGGCCAATCTGGGCGTTCCGGTGACGCAGGCGACGCTGAGCAGGGCCTCCGTGCCGGTCGAGCAACCACTGCCCCACCGGCCGGACGCCAAGCACGTGCTGCAGGGACCAGCCTCCCGCCTGGTGGTCTTCGGCGACCGCCTGGCGGTACGACCCCTCCGCACCGTCACCAGCTTCGGCGAGGTCGCCGAGTTCGCCGGGCTGTTCCTGCTGGTGCAGAACGCCATGGCGTTCGGCGCCATTCACACCCGGCGCCGGCGCCCCAGTGACGAACAGGACTTCCAGGAAGCCAGGGCCGTGTCCTGGAACGTCGCCGACTAGCGCGGCTTGCCGGTCAGCCGGTCGGCTCCTCGCGGAGCGCGGCCGCCAGCTCACGGATCTTCGCCTCGGGGTAGCGGCGGTGGCCGCCAAGGGTCTTCAGGAAGGGCAGCTTGCCCTCCTTCGCCCACCGGGAGACGGTCTTCGGCGAAACGTGCAGGAGGTCGGCGACCTCTGCGGTGCGGAGATAGCTGGTCGTCTCCACCCTGGAGTTGGACTTACGCGGAGCTGCCACCGTGCGTCCCTTTCTCGAGTCCAAGCCTCGGCTCACGGCGCCGATCGGCTCGGATATGGACCGGCTGTTCGTCGGACCACGACAGTGCGGACGTGCGGCGGAGACGGCTCTGTCGATCACCCTGCCGGCTGCAGAACGAACAGGGCGATTATCGAGACCGACCCAAGCAGCCACCATAGCCCGCTTGGGCTGTTTCAGCGAGGAAAGCTACCTACTGCACGCTCACTACGAAGCCCGGCGGAATACTGACCTTGGGCCCTCATCGCCCAGTGTACCGGGGCTTTGCCGGCAACTTCGCCCGAAGCCAGGCCAAGGTGTGGTTGAGGCCCTCGTCCAGTTCGGTCCATGGGTGCCAACCGAGTGTCTTGCCGGCTTGGGACGAGTCCAGCGCGGACCGCCGCGGGTCGGCCGGCCGGGCCGGCGCCCACTCCGGTTCGCCCGACCAGCCGGTGCGCGAGGCGAGTCGTTCGACCACTTCGTGCACTGTGGTGGCGGTGCCGGTGCCGACCAGCAGCCGGCCCCCGACGTCGGTGCGGACCGCTCGGGCAAGCGCGTCGACCGCGTCGTCCACGTACACCCAGTCGCGCTCCTGGTGGCCGTCGCCGTCGATCTGCGGCGGCTCGCCCTGCAGCATCGACCAGGCCGCCCTGGCCACCAGACCGGGACCGAGCGGGTCCTGGCGCGGACCGTAGACGCTGCCGAGGGCGAGCACCGCGACGTTCAGGTCCCTGGCGGCGTAGCTGGCGGCATACGCCTCCAGCGCGAGCCTGCCGGCACCGAGCGGATGGGCAGGCGCCGGTCGGTCGTCCGCCCTGGTGACCCCGGCGAGCTGGCTCGGGAACAGGTACGCGCCCGACGAGGCGATCACCACCCTGGCGCCGCTGCCCGCGGCCACCTCCAGCATCTCGACCGTGCCGGTGACCAGCGAACGGGCGTCGGCGCTCGGCGCCGACCAGACCCGCACCGGATCGGCGGTCATGGCCAGGTGGACCCAGGCGTCGGCGCGCAGCCGGCCGGCGAGCGTGCCGAGGCCACCGGCGCCGATGTCGATACGGTGGAAGCGCACGCCGCCGCGCCCGCGCGCCTCGGTCAGGTTGGCGAGGTTCCCGTGGGAGAGGTCGTCGAGGATCACCACCTCGTCCCCTTCGGCCTGGAGCCGGTCAACCAGGCTCGCCCCGATGAACCCCGCCCCGCCGGCGACCACCACCAACACCTGCCGACCTCCATACCGCCTCGACGTTGGCTGCATCCTAAACGAGGTTCGTACATCCCCGTCATGTCCGACGTGCCCGCCGTATGCGGATCCCGTGGTCGAAGGGCCGGTCGGCCCGATCGCGTGAGTCTGCCCGCCAGCGCCGCCGGGGTCAGCGGGCGTGAGCGGAGACGCGGAGGCGCCGGGGAGGCCAGTACGCGAAGCGGACCACGCCGACGATCCGCTCCCAGCCGACCGGGCCGAACGCCCGCCCGTCGGTGCTCGCCTCCCGGTGGTCGCCGAGCACCAGGTACTCGTCAGGCCCGAGGACGGCGTCCGGATGGCCGTCGGCGAGATGGACCCGTTCCCCGGGCAGGCCGACCACGCGCTTGACCACCTCGAGGCCGTCCCGCGCCGGATGACGGACCACCACCACCGCGCCGCGACGCAGCGGGCGCTTCGGCGGGCCGACCGCGATGCGCTGGCCGGGCCGGAGCGTCGGCAGCATGCTCTCGCCCTGCACCAGCATGGGTTCCAGGCGCGCGCGCCTGGCGGCGAGGACCACGCCGGCCGCCAGCGCCGCCAGCGCGCCCGCCCAGCGCCGGACCGGACGCCGCCTGCCTGACATCCGCGCCACCTACCTCCCGGCCGCTCCCGATGCAGGCCTCGTGCCGCGCCGCGTGCCCGGTGTGAACCAGGATGGTACCGTCGAAGGTCGAGAAGCCGTCCGACGGGAAAGGGACGATGCCATGATCGTCAAGCGCCTCGCCGACTGGCTGTCGCCAACGCGGGTCGTGCACGCCCACTGCGACCTCCCGTGTGGCGTCTACGACCCGGCGCAGGCCCGGATCGAGGCCGAATCGGTCGCCAAGATCATCGAGAAGTACCACGCCTCCGACGACGAGGTGTTCCGCCAGCGGGCGATCGTCATCAAGGAGGCGAGGGCAGAGCTGGTCAAGCATCATCTGTGGGTGCTGTGGACCGACTACTTCAAGCCCCAGCACCTCGAGCAGTTCCCCAACCTGCACGACCTGTTCTGGCAGGCGACCAAGGCGGCCGGCACGGCCAAGCACTCGGTTGACCCCGGCGACGCCAAGAAGCTCTTGGACCTCATCGCCGAGATCGACGGGGTCTTCCAGAAGTCCAAGTCCGGCTGAGCCCCCGCCGGGATAGCCAAGGCGGCCGGCCCGTTCAGGGCCGGCCGCCGCACGTCGAGGCCGGTTCGGTGCTGCCTACGAGTTGACGAGTCGCTTGCCGCGGTAGTTCGGGAAGATCAGCGGCTGGTGCTGCCAGCAGAAACCGGACTTGTTGTAGATCGACAGCCTGGTGTCACAACCGCCTTCGGTGCAGATCCGCCCGACCCGCTCCACTTTGGAAGGGGGAGGGTCGTTGCCCGGGCGGTGTCCCTTGACGTTGTCCGAGCGCAAGGTGAGCCCACCATCCTTCCCATCCGATCCTTGCGATGGGTTTCCGCGTATGAATGCAACCTGCTGAGCGTCGGGGCGATTCCCCCGAATGTCGCTCCCACCATGTATACGCCCGCGGGCATCAAAAGGGTTTCAAGGAAGTCCGAACCCCTGCTCAGGCGGGGTTCGTTGGCCGGCTCCGGAGCGTCGCCACCAGCCGGACACGCAGCGCTTCGATCCTCGCCTGCGGGACCGGGCCGGCGTCGGCGCAGCGCCGCACGAGCAGCTTGAACTTGCGATCGAACTGCACCACGCGCTGACAGCTCGCGCACTCCGCCAGGTGGGCCTCGAGCTCGGCACAGGTGGGCGGGTCGGTCTCGCGGTCGAGGTAGACCCAGACGTGACGGAGTACCTCGTCGCAACCGCCTACTTCGGGCGAACCCATTCCTGTCCCTCCTCGAGCAGGCCCCGGTCGGCGGCAAAGTCCCACAGCCGCTTCTGGAGCTGCCGCCGGCCGCGGTGCAGCCGGGACATCACCGTACCGATCGAGGTGCCCATGATCTCGGCGATTTCCTTGTACGAGAATCCCTCCACGTCGGCGAGCAGGACCGCCATGCGGAACTGCTCTGGCAGGGAGTCGATCGCCTGCCGCACCTCCTCCTCGGGGATGCGGTCGAGCAGCGCCTCCTCCGGGGACTCGGCCCCGGACGGGTTGGCGCCGGCGATGCGCTGGTACAGGGAGAAGTCGTCGACGTCCTCGGTGGGCACCGACTGCGGCCCCCGCTGCTGCTTGCGGTAGGCGTTGATGTAGGTGTTGGTGAGGATCCGGTAGAGCCACGCCTTCAAGTTGGTGCCAGGCTCGAACTGATGGAAGGCGTTGTAGGCGCGCAGGTAGGTCTCCTGCACCAGGTCCTCGGCGTCGGCCGGGTTGCGGGTGAGGCGCAGCGCACCGGCGTACATGGTGTCGAGCAGCGGGATGGCGTCGGCCACGAAGCGCGCTTCGCGCTCTTCGTCGCTCTCGCTACTCGGCGCCCGGCTGACCTCGGACGGCGAGCCGTCCGCCTCGGAATCGAGCTCCGGGGCCGGGCCATTGGGCTGCAACAGCGATCCTCTCGCTCGGGGAACCCGCGGGGATGGTTGCGAGCCCCCCCGTGACCAGGGATTCGGCGGCCTGGTGTCAGGAGGTCGCCGGCGCCCCGCTGCGTTGACCCGGGCAGGATAGCAGGGCCGCTCCATGAGGCTTGGCCGGAACGCGCCATCTGTCCGCTCGGCTGGGGCCGCCACCGGCCGCCGCGGCGGAACTTCTGCTCCTTGTCGTGGATCGCTCACAGAGGCTGCAACCGCTCCACCATGCCGTGGCATTCCGTGCGACCGGCCTAGGGGTTGTCCACCACCACCTCGATCTGGTGGTACCCGCTGGCCCCGCTCGGGTGCGGCGGCGCCTCGTCGCCGGTCTGGACCTGGCCGCGGCCGTCAACCGCGCGCACCTTCAGCAGCACCTTGCCCGACGTGGCCGGCTGCCAGGGCAGCCGCCACTGGCGCCAGGCCGCGCGGGCCAGTTCACGCCGGAGCACCGCGCGCTGCCAGGTGTGGCCGCCGTCCAGCGACACCTCGACCGCCTTGATCCCCCGGTCCCCTGCCCACGCCAGCCCGGCCAGGGTGGTCGCGCCGCGGACCGCCGCGAGCTCGGCGGGGACGTCGATGCGGCTGGCGGTCTTGATGGTGGCGACGTTGTCCCAGCCGTCGGTGCGCTGCCAGTAACCGCGGTAGTCGTAGTCGACCACCTCGACGCGCTGGAGCCACTTGACGTTCTTCATGCCGTAGATGCCTGGCGCGATGATCCGTGCCGGGTAGCCGTGGGCGCGTGGCAGTGAGGTCCCGTTCATGCCGTAGGCGACCAGGGTGGTCCGCGCCATCGCCGTGGCGACCGGGAGCGAGTCGGTGTAGCCGCCGACGGCGTGGAACGCCACCCGCACGGCTCGGTCGGAGACGCCCCCGGCCCTGGCGAGCACGTCGGCCAGGGCCACCCCGGTCCACTTGGCGGTCGAGACCAGGTCGCCGCCGACGTAGTTGGAGATGCACTGCAGGGTCACGTACTGCTCGACCGCCGCCATGGCCATCAGGTCGGCATAGCGCAACCGCAGAGGCTGGCCGACCAGGCCGTCCACCACCAGCTCCCAGTCCTGGGCGTCCACCACCGGGTCGATGATCGACTCGTCGACCGTGTAGTGCAGGCGGTTGAGGGTGATCTCCGGGGTCAGGCCCTCGATGCTGGTGAAGGCGGTGCCGGTTTCACGGCCGGGCGCCGGCGCGGGCCGTAGCCGGGCTCCCACCGGGCGGACCAGGGGCCGGCCACCCTGGTCACCGAGGCCGCCGGTGACTCGCCCGACGACGAACCCGACCGCGAGCAGGGCGCCAGACCCCGCCAGGGCGCGGAGGAGCTCCCGCCGGGTCCGCCCAAGGCCGCGGGCTGGGGCCGGCACCGGGTCCCGGTCGAGCCGGTCGAGCGCTCCGCGGAGGGTGGTGGCATAGGCGATCACCGCGACGCCGACCAGCACGCCGTAGAGCAACAGGGAAGGCCCGCCCGGCTGGGTCCGGTAGCCGCCGAGCGCGGCCAGGCCGAGCAGGATGCCGGCGGCCCACGCGGCGCGACCGCGGCGAGCGGCCGCTTGGCGGCCGACCACCACGCCGGCCAACCCGCCCACGGCGATGCCGCCGACGGTGAACCCGACCGCGAAGCTGCGCAGAGCCCAGTGGCCGAGGCGCTCGATGAAGAACACCGCCACCGGCCCGGGCACCAAGTGGAGCAGGCGCTGCGCCAGGCCCAGCGGGGGGAAGGTGATGCTCGCCTGGATGAGGTACGCGAGGCCGAAGACCGCGGTGGCGAGCAGCATGGCCGAGACCCCGGCGACGAACGACTCCGAGGTGTGCAACCTGCGCGCTTCCATACCCCCACCATAGCCCGGTTGTGGTCGGTTCGGCGGGCCGGCGACGCGACTGCAAGCGGCTGGTACGCAAGGGCGCGGCGCGGCCTCGAAGCGGGCCGCGCCGTGGTGGTGCGCTAGCGGTCAGATCAGGCGGCGGCGGTGATACCGGCGACGGCGGCCGCGACGCGGCCTTTCCAGCGAGCGGTAGAGGATCAGCAGCAGGAGCGAGCCGATCACCGCGATGACGAAGGTCCGCAGGTCGAAGCCTGAAAGCCCGCCGAAGCCGAGCGCCGAGGCCAGCAGGCCGCCGATGAAGGCGCCGACCACGCCGATGACCATGGTGACGATGATCCCGCCAGGGTCGTTGCCCGGCAGGATGAGCTTGGCCACCAGGCCCGCGAGCAGCCCGAGCACCAGCAGCGCGAGAATACCCATGTCAAGGCTCCTTTCGGCGTCAGCCACAACCTTGACTTGCCCCGCTTTCACGCGGGAAACCTGCAGGTCCGGCGGGTAGGGTCGGCCGCGGCATCGTAGCGAGGTGGCGCGAGGCGTCAGCGGCGCTCGTGGCGGCCCCTGGTGGGCCACCGGCCGGCCAACCGGGCCGCCCTGCTCGGCACCACCCGCCGCTTCTCCGCCTGGTTCACCGGCTCAGCCTCGGGCCGGGTGGCCGCCGGCTCGGAATTGGCGGGTGCGGGCACCGCCACCGGCTGCGTGGCGATGCTCGGGGCGGGCGCGGCCGCCCGCTCCGAGGTGGGCTGCTTCGAGGTGGCGGCCGGGCGCCCCTGACCGTTCTGGGACTGCGCGGCGCCGACGTAGGGATGGTCGGGTGACGACCAATAGGCGGCGACCACGTCGTCCGTCTCCTGGAAGACCATCGCCTCGACCGCTTCCGGCGTTGACCCCTCCATGCGCCGAATGCGCCGTGGCACGACCTCCTCGGGGATGAGGGTCCGCCGCTCCAGCCAGGCGCACGCGGCCAGCAGGCCCAGCATCCCCACCGGCCAGACCACGGTGAGCGCGATGGCGAACAGCAGGTTCGCGAACAGCATCTCTTCGACCTCGGTCGATCGAGCTCAGCCGGGCCCCGGTTCACCCCGGGCGCACACGGCAGACCCTGGCTTGCGAGGGTGGGCAGGGTGCGGCGGCGGGATGCGGGGACGGGCCGGTCGTTGCTCGGCGATTCGAGGGCCTCCTTGTCCGACTGGGCCGACCGCAGCGGCCGGGTAGCGGCCCCAGAATGTCAAAAGCCCCGCCAAGGACCCGCTCCCGGGACCCGAACGAGGCGCTGCCACGACCTGGCTGACCGGCGGGCCAGGGTCGGCGATGGATGAAGGCCATCATCGCGACCCAGCGATTCGGGACCGATGACGGGTTGCGCGCCCTCCACCCATGCCGGCGGGATCCTAGCACAGCACGGTCAGCTCCCGACGCAACGGTTACTTGACCAGCCCGCCACCAGAGGTCTTGAGCGGCACGTTCTTGGCCGGGTCGTAGCCGAGCCTGAACTCCCGGCCTCCGGTGCTCGTGGTCACCACGGAGTCCACCACCGCCATGGTGTTCAGGCTGCCGATCCCGCCGGCGCCGTGCAGGTCCAGCCTGGCGCTGCGGGCGTAGATGGTGCCGACCACCGCCAGGGGACCATTTGAGCCCATCACCAGGTCCTGCCCATTGTTGCGGTCGTAGAAGATGACCAGGTTGTGGTAGGGCGAGGCCAGGTCGTTCAGCCCCGTGGCCACGAACGACGCGCTGTTGGCGATCGTCAGGCCAGCCCCGGTGCTGCCGCTGGCGCACGGGTCGGGGAAGCTGCTGCAGGCGAAGTAGAGGGTGGCCGAGCTGACCGTGACGAAGGAGCTCCCGGTGACGCGCAGCTCGTCGGTGATCACGTACTTGCCGGGACCGAAGAAGAGACGGGTCCCGGCGCCGCTGACCCGGATCGAACGGTAGATGCCTGGCGTCAGCGTGCCCGCGCCGCTCGTGAGGATGAAGTCCCCGCGGGTCGGAACGCCAGGCGAGGTGAACGGCGGGGTGAGCTGGCGGGGCTCTGGGAGGTTGGACAGGGGGTCGGCGACGGGGAGCTCGCCGGTCTGGGCCGCCGGCGCGAACCCGGCGGGAGGGGTCGACTGGGCCCCGCCCACCACGCGGACCGTCCCCGCGACCTGCGCCTGGTCGGTGGCCAGAGCCGCCTGCCCGGCGTCGGAGTTGATCACCGTCTCGGCGGAGCCGGTCATGCTGAGCTGCACGTTGCCGCTGGCGAGCAGGGCAGGGCTCGCGTCCGGCGACAGCACACACAGGACGCAGGGCGCGTCCGGTCCTGGGGGCGCCCCGGCGGCCGCGAGCGCCTTGATCTCGCTCGACCGCCGCCCGAGGATGCTGGCGAAGGCGTAGGCCGGGCGGAGCGGCGGGGTCAGCACCTGGATGGCGGTGTCGCCGACCGTGCAGCCGTGGGCGGGGTCGCCCGGTGGTGGCGGCGCCGCCGGCGGGCTGTAGCAGGTGATGTCGCCGTTGCTCTCGTCCCCGTCGCTCTCCCACCCGGCTCCCGCGTCGGCGAGGCTGGGCACGTTGTCCAGCATGTACTCGGTGGCTTTGGCCAACGCCTCGTCGGGCTGGCCGGGCAGCTCGGCCGCGCCGGCGAGGGCGGCGGCGTCGGCCGCGCTCTGGAGCTGGGTGCGGGCGGCCCAGTTGAGCCCGACGTCGACCACCAGGGCCCCGAACCCGAGCATCACCGTGAGCATCAGGGCCACCACGATGGCGACCTGGCCCTCCTCGCCGGCGCGCAGGGGTGCGGGCCCGCCACCGCTGCTGTGCGCGCATGCGGGTCGCCGCACGCTCAGCCCCCGGTGGTCTCGGTTGCCGCCGTGGTGGTGCTGGTCGGCGTGGCAACCGTGGTGCTCGTCGTCGTGGCCGTGGTGGTGGTCGTCGGCTGCGCGGGCGGGTTGGTGGCGACCGGTCCGCCGTCACCGCCGCCACCACCAAGGAGCGGGCCGCGGAGGTAGTACTGCGTGCTCGACATGTCCAGCGGCGCCACCGCGAAGGCGACATAGCTGCCGTCGGGCGAGATGCCCGGGTAGAGCGCCTGCTCCCCGCCGAACCAGCCCCCGTCGGTCGACACCAGGTCGGTCGCCCCTGACAGGGTGTCGTGGATGAACACGTCCTCGGCGCCGTTGGAGTCCCCGCTCACCAGGTTGCCGGCGGCCGAGTCGAAGGCCACGTAGCGCCCGTCGGCCGAGATCGCCGGAGAGAAGCTCGAGGAGTCGGCCGGTCCGCCGCTGACGCCCTTGGACACCAGCGCGGTGCCGCCGGAGGAACGGTCGTGCACGTAGACGTTGGGCTGGTAGCCGTCCCCGGCGCCGAGGCTGGCGGCCATGGAGACGAACGCGACCCGTTCGCCCTGCGCCGACAGGGCCGGGAAGAAGCTCGGACCGTCGCCGACGGCACCGTCGGTGCCCCTCGACACCAGGCTGGTCGCGCCCCTGACGCGGTCGTACACGAACACGTCGAGGGTGCCGTTGTCGTCGTCGTCGACCAGGTTGGGAGCGTCGGAGGCGAACGCCACCACCTTCCCGTCCGCCGAGACCACCGGCTGGAAGGAGCTGCCGTACGGCTCACCGAGAAGCCGCGTGACGACCCGGACGATCGAGACCAGCTTGGTCAGCGGGTTCTGCCTCCAGACGAACACGTCGGTCAGGTCGTTGAGGTCACCGACCACCAGGTTGGCGGCCTCGGAGGCGAACGCGACCACGCTGCCGTCGGCGGAGATGGACGGCTGGTAGGAGCCACCGTTGGCGAGCCCGCCGAGCAGGCTGCGGGAGATCCGTGAGACCTTCCGGTTGCCGCGGTGCCAGACGAACACGTCGGGGCGACCGTCGCCGCCGCCGCCGTCCAGATTGGAGGCCTCGGAGGCGAACGCGACCACGCTGCCGTCCGCCGAGATCGCCGGCGAGTAGGAGTCGTCGTTGCCGAACTCACCGGTGGTGCGTGCCGACACCACCGTGGTCCGCCAGATGCCGTCCTGGCCACGGTCGCGGACGAACACGTCGACCGCGTTGTTCCCGTCCCCTGCGACCAGGTTGGCGGCGGCCGAGGCGAAGGCGACGTGCCCGCCGTCCTGCGAGACGGCGGGTGCCGCGGCGTGATAGGGCCCAATCCCCGGCGAGCCGTCCGGGGCCGCGGACAACAGCACCGTCGTCGGCCCGGCCTCGGCGGACCATGAGAAGCTCGTGGCGACGAGCACGGCGGCCGCAAGCACGGCCACCGCGACGAACACGTCGCTTCGAATCCGGCCGCGAACGCGGCACAGGACGCCCCCCATAACCCGCGAAGCTAACCACCGACCATCCAAGCAGGGTAATCAGTAATAGAGCGCAGAAAACTGGGACGAGACCACCGATCAGACCACGTCAGCGTGGCGGTTTGCCGGACGCCGATGCGGGAAGTCCAGAGTAGCTCGTTCACCGAGGAGGGTGAGATGGCGCTCGACGACCGCAGCCGCGGAAGGGCTCGGAACAAAGCCCGCAACAAGGCGCAGGAGCTGAAGGGCCAGGTCAAGGAGAGTGCCGGCCGGGCCAGTGGCGACCGGTCGCTCGAGGCGGAGGGCCGCGCCGACCAGACCAAGGCCAACCTGAAGCAGGCAGGTGAGAAGATCAAGGACGCGTTCCGGCGCAGGCGCTGAGCCGGGGCGATCGACCACAGGCCACGGCGCGGGTTGGCCGCGTAGGCCCGACACGGACGGACGGCCATGCGCTTCGACCAGAACAGCCAGCTCGACACCTCCCAGGTGGAGGACACGAGAGGAAGCCGTCTGCCCGGCGGCCGGGCCACCATCGGCGGCGGGGTCGGCATCGTCGGCCTGCTGATCGCCTTGCTGCTCGGCGTCAACCCGTTCGAGTCGTCCGAGAGCGGGTTCCCCGGCGTCGACCAGGTCCAGGGCGACAACACCCAGATCCAGCAGGAGTGCAAGACCGGCGAGGACGCCAACACGAAGCAGGACTGCCGCACGGTGGCGATCGTCAACAGCGTCCAGGAGTTCTGGTCGGATGAGTTCGGTCGCCGCGGAGGCCAGTACCAGCCGGCGACGACCCGCCTGTTCACGGAGGCGACCCAGACCGGCTGTGGCGCCGCGACCTCGGAGGTCGGGCCCTTCTACTGTCCAGCTGACGACCATGTCTACATCGACCAGGGCTTCTACCGGGACCTGCAGGCAAGGTTCGGCGCCAAGGGTGGTCCGTTCGCCCAGGCCTACGTGCTGGCGCACGAGTACGGACACCACGTGCAGGACCTGCTCGGGACCATGGAGCGCGTTGGCGGCGACCGGCAAGGTCCCCAGAGCGGGTCGGTCCGGCTGGAGCTGCAGGCCGACTGCTACGCCGGTATCTGGGCCGCGCATGCGGCGACCACCGCAGGGCCGAGCGGCAGGCCGCTGGTGAGCCGCGTGACCCCGCAGGACATCGCCGAGGGTCTCGACGCGGCCGCCGCGGTCGGCGACGACCGGATCCAGCAGGAAGTCCAGGGAAGGGTCACCCCGGAGTCGTGGACCCACGGATCTTCGTCACAGCGCCAGCACTGGTTCAACGTCGGCTACCAGACCGGTGAGATGGGCCGGTGTGACACCTTCTCGGGCTCGATCTGACGCTGACACTAGGCCGCTTCGGTCGGTTTTGACGGCGCGATCTGGGGCTAGCCTTCTCCCGAACGTCAGTTCGACCTACTGCGGGAGGCGGCGATGAGTGCCGACAGGACCGAGGGTGGCAAGGAACTGCGGGGATCCAACGCCGACAAGGACCCGGACGAGTGGAAGACCGGCGACGAGCCCATGACCGGCGCGCAGGCCTCCTACCTCAAGACCCTCGCCGACCAAGCCGGTGAAGCGTTCGACGAGTCGCTGACCAAGGCCGAGGCATCGCGCCGCATCGACGCCTTGCAGCAGGAGACCGGCCGCGGCGCCCGGAGCTAGCCGCCGGTTTGGTCGTCGAGGTCCCCTTACGGCGTCAGCGCTGGTCAGCGCGGCGCATGTGCAGGCGCGTGACGGTGCCGGTTGGAAACGACCGGAGCTGGACGAGGTCGCACAGCTGGTTGGCGAGCCACAGGCCGCGGCCGCCGACGTGGTCGGTCGCCGGGCGTTCACGGCCCGCCAACGGTTGGCTGAGCTGTCCCTGGTCGCGGATCTCGCAGATGAGCGTGCCGCCCTCCTGCCAGATCCGCAGGGTGCCGTGGCCGCCGCCATGCTGCTGGCTGTTGCTGGCGACTTCGTGGACCGCCAGCACGAGCTTGGCGCTCGGTTCGGTGCCGAGACCGACGCCGGCGGCGTATCGGGACACGAACGCGCGCAGACCGGTGAGCGGCTCAGCCCCGAACGCGAATTCGAGCGGGTCGCCGGGTGGCGCCGGCAAGGGTGCGTCGAACGGGGCAGCCTCCAGTTCGAGACCGCGATAGCCGGCGCTGACCTGCTGGGCACGGCCCTGCACGACGAAGGGGTGGCTCCGGTGCGCCTCGTCGATGACCGCCGCATCAAGTGTCTCGGTGTCGTACGGGCATAGCAGCCACCATGCCGGGGCGCCAGCGAAGGCCACGTTCAGCAGGGACTCGTGACGCTGGCACTCGACCAGCTCGGCGGGACTCCGACCCTGCCAGATCGGCTCCCCGACCCCCCGCAACCGACGCCCACCGCCGGCATGCTCGGTCACGAAGTCACGCCATGCGGGGGATGATCCGGGCGGGGTTGGCGCCGACCTCGGCCATGTCGGCGAACCAGACACGGTCGGCGTCGCCGTCAAGAACACCCCGCAACCGGTCGATCTTGGCGGCGCCGACCACCACCAGGATGGGCTCGCCGGCCGCGACCGCGCCGAGGATGAACGGCACGGTACGGGCGAAGAAGTCATCCTCCCCCGCATACAGCAACGCCTCGTGCCTGAAGGCTTCCGCGCGCCGAGGCCAAGCCAGCGGGGCTCTACTCACGCTCTCGCCCCACCCTCCCGACGAGTCGAGCGATGACCCGCGGGCGAGTGCCTTGTTCCTCAGCGGTCACGGTGGTACTTCCATGGTTGGTTCGGTGGAGGATAACTTGAGGGTACGCGGTCCAGCCGCTGCTTGCTGCCGGCGGTCCGGCAGCGCACGGGGATGCGGTGCCAAGGCTGGTCGAGTTGGCCCATGTCAGCGGTGGGGGTGGCGGACGTCGAGAGTGTCCTGGTCGAGGCGGTGACCGCTGGGAAGGGACGGTCGCGGCCGCGAGGTATGCGGCCCGAGCGGTTCCCTCAGCGTCGCGGTCGGCATGGCGTGGGTGGCCTGCGGTGCCGCGGTCGGGCAAGCGTGGGTGCGGCATGACCGGCCAGGAAGGCACCGAGCAGTTCCGGCTGCTGGTCGCCGCGGTCAAGGACTACGCGATCTTCCTGCTTGATCCCGAGGGCCGGGTGCGGAGCTGGAACGCCGGCGCGGAGCGGATCAAGGGATATCGGGCGGAGGAGATCGTCGGTGAGTCCTTCACCCGCTTCTACCTGCCGCAGGACATCGAAACCGGCGTGCCTGCCGCGGCGCTCCGCCAAGCGAGGGAGGATGGCCGGTTCGTGGGCTACGGGTGGCGGCTGCGCAAGGATGGCAGCCGCTTCTACGCCCATGTGACGATCACCGCCCTCCGCGACGCCAGCGGCAGCCTGTGGGGGTTCGCCAAGGTCACCCAGGACATCACCGAGCAGCAACGCCAGCAGGAAGAGCTGGCCGCCTCGGCGGCGCGGTTCCGTACCGCGGTAGAGCACCTGCTGGATCCGCTGGTGCTGCTCTCGGCGGTGCGGGACGCTGACGGGCAGGTCGTCGACTTCCGCTATGAGTACATCAACCCCGCCCACGTCGACCAGGCACCGGACATCGAGGACGGCGTGATCGGCCACCGGTTGCTCGAACTGCACCGCGAGGCCGGGATCAACGGGTTGTTCGAGGCCTACCGGAAGGTGGTGGAGACCGGCGAGCCGATCGTCTGGGACGCCTTCGACTACCAGGGCACCGTCACCAGCCTGCCGATCCAGCGGGTGCTGGACATCCGGGTGGCCAAGCTGGACGACGGCGTGCTGATCACCTGGCGCAACGTGAGCGAGCGGCTGCGCACCCAGCGGCAGCTGGTCGAGGGGCGCGCCCAGGCAGAGATCTCCCAGCGGCTGCAGGCAAGCCTGCTGCCCACGGTCACCCTGGACGACCCCACCGTCGAGTTGCTCACGCGCTACCAGCCCGGCGGGCAGCGTGCGCTCCTCGGCGCCGACTTCTACGACGCCCTCCAGCTGGACGACGGCACGATCGCCTTCATGGTCGGCGACGTCGCCGGGCACGGACCGGACGAGGCGGGGGTCGCGGTGGCGCTGCGGGTCGCCTGGCGGACGATGGTGCTGACCGGGCACGGACCAGCCGAGCTGCTCGCCGGCCTCGACCAGATGCTGCTGAGCGAGCGGCGCACCGACGAGCTGTTCGCCACCGTCGCCTGCGTGTGGGTCAGCCCCGACCGGCGGCGGACCACGGTCGCCGTGGCTGGCCATCCCGCGCCGCTCCTGATCGAAGCCGACCGGGTCAGCGTCATGGACGTCCCCTACGGCCCGGCACTCGGCATCGACTCGGGCGGCGCCGAGTCGTGGCCGGCAACCACGTTGACGCTCGAGCGGCCGTGGCTGCTGCTGTGCTACACGGACGGGCTCATCGAAGGCCGCCACGCACCTCACGCGACCGAACGGTTCGGGACCGAACGTCTGGTGGACAGCGTGACCGCGCTCGCCGCCCGGCAGACGCCGCCCACAGAGCTACTGGACCGGCTGCTCGCCGAGGTGCAGGCCGCCAACGGCGGCCAGCTGTCCGACGACGTGGCGATCGTCTGCTTCGCCGTCCACCAGTCTCCGCAACCATAGCGAGGCCCTCCCCCACGCCGGGCAGCCGGCCGGGGATGGCGGTTGCCGGTCGGTTGTCAGCGTGCGTGGAAGACCTTGGACAGATCGTGGACGGCCGCATCCCGCGAGCTCAGCGGCGCAAGGCCGAACCGGCGCTCGATGGTGGCCACGATCGAGGTGGTGTCGTACTGGGTGTGGTCGACCACGAAGTCGCCACGCAGGAACGGCGAGATCACCAGCGCCGGCAGCCGGGTCCCTGGCCCGAACGTGTCGTGGGGGCCTCGCTTGCCGCCCTGGCCCGGCGGGGTGACGTGGTCCCACTGGCCGCCGAACTCGTCGTAGGTGACCACCACCATGGTGTCCTTGTGGCAGCGGCTTTGCTGGACCGCCTTGAGCAGGTCGATCAGGTGGCTGCTGCCGTGGCTCTCGCTGGCGTAGCCGGGGTGCTCGTTCTCCGCGCCGATCGGCTTGATGAAGCTCACCGGCTTGAGGTTGCAGGCCGTCCGCGACGAGCGGGCGAGCTTGAGGAACTCGTCCTCGTCGCGGAGGTGCGCGGCCCGCGCGGTCGTCCCCGGCGCGAACGACGCGTAGTAGTTGAACGGCTGGTGGTGGAACTGGAACAGCTTGTCGGGACAGTTGGGGAACACCGCCCCGGTGGCCGTGTTGGTGTCCGAGCAGGTCGGGCCGGTGCCGTTGGTCCAGCCCGGGTCGCCGACGTCGCCGTTGGCGTTGGACCAGCCGCCCGAGTACCAGGCCCAGTCGACCCCGGCGCCACTGAGACGGTCGCCGATGGTGGGTGCGGTCTGCGGCGGCAGCCGCCGCGCCACCGCCGTCCCCGGGGCGTAGGGCTGGTACGGAGGCTGGATGGTGTTGACCGCGTAGTCGCCGCACAGCACCCCTGGCGGGGTTGGCCCGCGGCCCGCTGGCGGGTTGCAGGAGGCGGTCAGGGCGGCGTCAACCACCGCGGTACCGGCCGGTGAGGCGTAGAGCGGGTAGTTGTTCGGCATCCCGTTGGCGTCGACGACCGAGTGCAGGTCGTTCGCGGTGCCGTCGTTGAGCGCGCCCGGCCACACCGGGTTGCTGGCGGCGATCAGCCACTGGTGGTTCAGGAACGACCCGCCGAAGGCGGCCTGGAAGAAGTTGTCGGCGATCGCGTAGTCGGGGTGGCCGCGCCGGTGCAGGTACGCGTAGATCGGCAGCGCGCGGGTGTCGTAGACCCCCATCGCCAGCCCGACCGCGTCGCTGCCGGTCACGTACCGGTTCTGCCGTCCGTCGTTGAGCTGGTACTGCTCCTGGTAGAAGCGGTGGACCAGGTCGCGGGTGCAGCCACCCGGCAGGCCGGTGCCGTTGGGAACCCCGTTGGGCGCGAACACGCCGGGCGGCGGGCAGGTGGTCGCCGTGGACGGGATGTACCTGTCGATCGTGAACGGCCGGTTGCGGAAGTGGCTCTGGAACGCCGTCGGGGTGGTGGTGTCGGTGCACCTGACCGACAGCGGCGGCGAGGTGAGGTTCACGTCGTTCTGCAGCAGGCAGTCATAGGGCGTGCCGGCCTGGTTGACCTGGACCGTCCGGGACGGCCGGGCGTGGCGGACGCCGTTGACGCCTTCCCAGCCCCCGTAGAGGTTGTCGAAGCTGTGGTTCTCCTGGTAGATGACCACGATGTGCTTGATCCGCGAGAGGCGGTCGGAGCTGCCGCCGGCAGCGGCGGCACCGCTCGCCGGGACCATCGCCAGCGCCACCAGCACGAGCAGGGACAAGACCAGCACACGCCGCAACATCACAGACCTCCCTGCCCGAACGTCGCAACCCGCTGATTCGGCGGCATCGGCCACCAGTGGTCATTAATGCCCACCTTCGGGCACAGGCAACCA
>DATLQA010000026.1:0-10959 GCA_035535495.1 Actinomycetota bacterium
TCGGAGGTCGGGAGCATGGCGGTGGCGCCGCCGGCCTCCCCGTAGCGCCACTGCACGGCCTGCGCCGTCGCCGCCGGGGAGTGGCCGGCCATGGCGGCGCTGTCGCCGAGGCAGAAGTCGACGTAGCGATGGCCGTCGATGTCGGTGACCTTGGCGCCGTCCGCGTCGGCGAGGTACACGGGGAAGCCGCCCGCCGCCTTGTTCATCCAGGTCATCGGCACGCCGCCGAGCAGGCTCGCGCCGGCGGCCTCGAAGGCGGCACGGCTGCGCGGGTGGGACTCGAGGTAGCTGGCGCGCTCGCGTGCCAGCAAGGTGGCCAGGTGGTCCCGGTCGATCACGCTCATCGCCGGGCCGCCGCGGCGTCCACCACGTCCGGGACGCGCTGCAGGAGCCGGCCGATGCCGCCGACCCGCCTGCCGCCGCCCTGCGCCAGCTCGCGGCTGCCGCCGCCCTCGCCGTCGACCTCGGTCAGGAGCGCGGACAGCACCTGCCGCGCGTCCACCCGGTCGACCAGCGAGCGCGGCACCGCCACCAGGACCCGGGCGGTCTGGCCGTCGGTGCCGGCGAGGCAGACGACCGCGCCCAGCCGGCCGGCGGCCTCCAGCGACAGCTTGCGGAGGTCCGCCACGGCGGGCACCTGGGCGACCGCCAGCGGGATCCCGCCTGGCGTCGGCTCCGCCTGGAGCTCGGGCAGGGCCTGCCTGGCTGGCTTCCCGGCTGCCTTGGCCGCCCGCCGCAGCTGCTCGACCCGGTCGGGGAGCCCGGCGACGTTGGTGCGGAGCTTGGCGGCCAGCTCGCCGAGGACCCGTTCCCGTTCGAGGGTGACGTCGAGCGCGGCCTCGCGGGTGACCGCGTTGATCCGGCGCACGCCGGCGGCGATCGACTGCTCGGAGACGATGCGGAACAGCCCGATGTCGCCGGTGGCGTCGACGTGGGTCCCGCCGCACAGCTCCAGGCTGAAGCCGTCGAACCCGACCACCCGGACCGCCGAGGCGTACTCCTCGCCCGGCAGGAACAGCGCGCCGTTCGCCACCGCCTGCTCCGGCGGCAGCACCCTGACGTCCCGCGGGTGGTCGGCGAACACCTGCTCGTTCACCACCCGCTCGACCTCTTCGATCTGCCGCGCGGTGAGCGGAGCGGGATGGGTGAAGTCGAACCGCAGCCGGTCCGGCTCGACCAGGCTGCCCGCCTGCCTGACGTGCTCGCCGAGCACCTTGCGCAGGGCGGCATTCACCAGGTGGGTGGCGGAGTGGTTGGCGGCCGAGGCGGCGCGCGCGGCGGCGTCGACCTCCAGGCGCGCCTGCTGCCCGACGCGCAGCTCGCCGGAGCGCACCACGCCGCGGTGGACGTGGTAGCCGCTGCCGTGGCGGGTGGTCGTCTCGACCCGCATGCTCCCGCTGTCGGTGGAGATCAGCCCGCGGTCGCCGACCTGGCCGCCGCCCTCGGCGTAGAACGGGGTCCGCTCGGTGAGCACCTCCACCTCGCCGCCGGCTCCGGCCGCGTCCTTCGGCTGGCCGCCCGCGAAGATCCCAAGGATCGGCGCCCGCAGCTCGAGCAGGTCGTAGCCGGCGAAGTGATCCGGCCTCGGGACCGGGAAGTCGGGCAGCGGGTCGGTGGGCGAGAGCAACGCCCCGTCGGCGGCCTCCGCCTTGGCGCGCGAGACCTCCTGGTGGTGGCGGAACTCCTCCTGGAATCCCTGCTCGTCGACTGCCACCCCCCGCTCGGCGGCGAGGTCCCGGGTGATCTCGAACGGCAACCCGTAGGTGGCGAACAGCCGGAACGCGTCGCGGCCGGTGACCGCATGCCCGGCCGCGGACAGCTCTTCGAGCTGCTCCAGCCCCCGCTGCAGCGCCCGCCCGAAGTCGTCGCGCTCCTCCTGCAGGAGCTTGAGCACGTCCTGGTGGCGGCGGGTGAGCAGGGGGTAGTGGGGACCGAACCGGTCGACCACCTCGCCCACCACGGCCGCGAAGTCGAAGTCGTCCCCGCGGCGCATGACCGCCGTCATCGACTTGCGGAGAAGCCGGCGGGCGATGTAGCCGCGCCCCTCGTTGGAGGGGCGCACGCCCTCGGCCAGGACGAAGGTGGCGGCGCGCAGGTGGTCGGTGAGCATGCGGTGGGTGGGGCTGGTCTCGCCGTCCCGCTCGCCGAGCAGCGCCCGGACCAGCGACAGGATCGGCGCGAGCAGGTCGGTCTCGTACACCGTCGGCAGCTCGTTCAGCGCCATGGTGAGCCGCTCCAGCCCGGCGCCGGTGTCGACGCTGACGAACGGGAGCGGCTCGAAGCTGCCGTCGCGCTTCTTGTCGAACTGCATGAACACCCCGGCGTTCCAGATCTCGATGTAGCGCCGGGTGGTGTCGAACACACCGCCGGGCTGGTAGGCCGGGCCGTAGGACGGGCCGAAGTCGTAGAACACCTCGGTGGACGGGCCGCACGGGCCGGTCTCACCCGCCGGTCCCCAGAAGTTGTCGGCCATGGGCAGCGGGACGATCCGCTCCCGCGGGATCCCGATCCGCTCCCAGAGCTCGGCGGCCTCCTCGTCCGGTGGGAGGTTCAGCTCCGGGGCGCCGGCGAACACGGTCGCGTACAGCCGCTCGACCTCCAGGCCGAACCGGTCGACCAGCAGCTCGAAGGCGAGCTCGATCGCGCGCTCCTTGAAATAGTCGCCGATCGACCAGCTGCCCAGCATCTCGAAGAAGGTCAGGTGATGGCGGTCCCCGACGTCGTCGATGTCGGTGGTGCGCAGGCACGGCTGGACGTTGCACAGCCGCGGGTAGGGCGGTTGCAGCCTACCGGTGAAGTACGGCTTGATCGGCGCCATTCCCGAGTTGACGAACAGCAGCGTCGGGTCGTTGACGGGAATCAGCGACGCGCCCTCGATGCGCCGGTGGTCGCGCTGCTCGAAGAATTCCAGGAACTCGGCGCGGATCTCCTCGCCGGAAAGGTGCCGTCGCATGCAACCACCGTGTCCAGGGCCGCCGTCGTCGCGGCGCAGTATAGTCGCCGGCCGGCGCCGCTCCGGAGGTCGTCCAGACCCCGCGGAGCGGCGGCCGCGCAACCCCGCCGCGTGCCTCACCCTTGCGAGGGAGGCGGCGACGGCGCCAGGTCACCGGCGCGAGGGAGGGGCAGACCCCGCCGTGCCGTGACGACGCCGCCCCCGCCGTTCCGTAGCCTTGGCGGCATGGACGCCACCATCGAAGCCAGGAACCTGCGCAAGCGCTACCGGCGGACGGTCGCCGTCGACGGCCTCTCGTTCACCGTCACCCCAGGCCGCGTTACCGCGTTCGTCGGGCCCAACGGCGCCGGCAAATCGACCACCATGCGCCTGCTGCTCGGCCTGGACGCGGCGGACCAGGGCGCCGCGCTGGTCAACGGCCGGCCCTACCGGAGCCTCCGCAGCCCGCTGCGCGAGGTCGGGGCGGCGCTGGACGCCGCGGCCCTCCACCCGGGCCGGCGTGCCCGCGACCACCTGCGGTGGATGGCGCATGCGGGCGGCCTGCCCGGCCGGCGGGTGGACGAAGCGCTCGAGCTGGTCGGGCTGGCCTCGGTGGCCGGGCGCCGGGCGGGCGGCTTCTCGCTCGGGATGCGGCAACGCCTCGGCATCGCCGGCGCGCTGCTCGGCGACCCGCCGGTGCTCCTGTTCGACGAGCCGACGGGCGGGCTGGACCCGGAGGGCATCAGGTGGATCCGCGGCCTGCTGCGGTCGCTGGCGGCCGAGGGCCGGGCCGTGCTGGTGTCCAGCCACCTGATGCGCGAGCTGGAAGGCAGCGCCGACCACCTGGTGGTCATCGGCCGCGGCCGGCTCGTCGCCGACACCAGCGTGCGCGACCTGCTCGCCGCCGCCTCCGGCGACCGGGTCGTCCTGCGCACGTCGAAGGGCTCGCAGGCCATGACCGTGCTGGCGGGCGCCGGGGCCACGGTGGCGGCCGCCGACCGCGACGCGGTCACCGTCTCGGGCCTGCCCGCCGAGCGCGTCGTCGCGGTGCTCACCGAGCACGGCCTGCCCTTCTCGGAGGTGGCCGCCCAGCGCGCCACCCTGGAGGAGGCGTACCTGCAGCTCACCAGGGACGCCGTCGAGTTCACCACCCCGCCCGGCCGGGCGGGGTGACGGCGGCCCGCTGATCGCCCTGGGTCAGCCGACCTCGGCGAGCCTTGGCACCACCCGCTCGGCCAGCTGCTCGGCGAACTCGACCGGGTGCCGGTCAGGCATCGTCTCCATCTCGGTCACGCCCAACGCCGCGTACTCCTCGGCCGCGGCGACGAACCCGTCGACGTCTGCCAGGACCGGCCGCACGGCCAGCAGGGTCTTGGTGATGCGGTCGTAGTCGCGGCCCTCGGCGTCGCAATGTGACCGCAGCACGTCCAGCTTGTGCGCGACGTCGTCGGGGGTGGTCGCGAACACGTTGCAGGCGTCGGCGTAGCGGGCCGCCAGCCGCAGCGTCTTCTTCTCGCCGCCACCGCCGACCAGGATCGGTGGATGGGGCTTGGTGATCGGTTCGGGGACGCACAGCGTCTCGGCCAGCTGGTAGTGCTTCCCATGGAACGGGCCGTTGTCGTCGCTCCACATCTGGTGGCAGATCTGCAGCGTCTCCTCCAACCGCTCGAACCGTTCACCCACCGGCACCACCGGCACGCCGAGGCCGCGCTGCTCGCGTTCGTACCACGACGCGCCGATGCCCAGCCGGGCCCGGCCACCGGACAGGATGTCGAGCGAGGTGACCACCTTGGCGAGGAGCCCGGGGTGGCGGTACATCACGCCGGTGACGAGCACCTGGAGGGTCATCCGCTCGGTCCGGCCGGCGACAAAGCCCAGCGTGGTGTACGCCTCCAGCATCGGCTCGCTGGCCGAGCCCGCGTGCTCCATCTGGAAGTAGTGGTCCATGACGGAGAACACCGAAACCCCGCCCTGCTCGGCGATCCGCGCGGTCTCGGCCAGCGTGGCGGCGATCTTGGCCGGATCCGCCGGCGTCGAGTAGTTCCAGTAGTGCAGGCCTATCCTCATCGCGATCCCTCCTTCACCGAGTGAAGATAGGCTCGTTTCGCCTCGGATGCCGGATGCGCCCTGGCATCGGCCGGTCGAGCCAGGCGGTCGGCCTGTCCGCCGGTCGCTACATCGGGCTGATCAGCTGGAAGTAGTTGTCGTCCGGATCGGAAAGGGTGGCGATCCACCCGTCCGGCGCCTCGCCCGGTTGGTAGGGCTCCTGGACCACCGTTGCTCCGGCCGCCTTGAGGCGTTCGAAGTCGCCGCGCACGTCGGGGGTCTCGATGTTCCAGATCACCCGGCCCGGGTGGGGGTTCTTCCCCTTCACCCGATCGTGCGGCCCAACCGACATCCAGCCGCTGCCGATCTGCCAGCCGCTGAAGTCGCCGCCCTCCCAGCCAGGCTCGCCGAAGAGCTTGGCGTAGTAGTCCTTCAGGCGGCTGGGGTCCTCAGAGCCGAGCAGGATGCTGTTCAGGTTCATGCCGTCTCCTCCCGTTCCATCCGGGTTCGCCATACCGACCGTGACGCCTGCGCGCGGAAGCCTACACATGCCAGCCGACAGTGCCGCGGCGGCGCTCGCACAACCTCCCGGGCCGGCCGCGTCCCGCCGGTGGAGGAAAGGCAGGAGACTCCGCCACCTGGACCTGTCATTGGCGCCCAGGAATTTGTGGGAGCGCTCCCGCCAAGACCCTCCCTTCGGTTCCTTTCGTGTGGTATGGCATGATCCGGCGGCGTTGATGAGTTTTTCATTGCGCTTTCGCGGGTTGACATCGTTTATGCGCTCCTGTTGAGTACGGCTGCTTGCTCCTTGGAAGGCCTGTATTTCCCCCGACTCAAGCCGCGGGTTCCCGGATGCATTCGGTGCTTCGCGTCCGAGGTCGACATCACGCGGAACGCAGGGCGCCAACTTCCCCCGCCGGTCTCGGTCACGTGGTGACAGGCAGCACAGGGATCAGCGCGACAGGCTCAGAAGGTCGGCGATCAAGGGCAGGTCAACGACGAGCGCCCGGCGGGTTTGCGCCCAGGTCCACGTGCGCCCGGCGGCGGCGCGCGAAGGGGGCGCACCGTGAGGCGGAGGACTCGCGCACCGGCCTTGTGGCTGGGCGCCGCCCTGCTCCTCGCCGCCTGTGGCACGGGCGGCGGGTCGGGCGCATCACGTCAACTCCACGTCGCGACCGGCGCGACCGGCGGGGTGTATTTCGTCTACGGCGGCGGGCTCGGCAAATTGATCGGCGCGACGCTCGACGGCTACCAGGCCACCACCACCGAGACCACCGGGTCGGTCGCCAACATGACGATGATCGCGGACGGCAAGGCCGATCTCGCGTTCACGCTGGCGGACACCGCCGGCGACGCGGTGCAGGGCAAGGGCTCGTTCCACCGCGCCGTCCCGGCGATGGCGCTGGCGCGCCTGTACGTCAACTACACGCAGGTGGTGACCACCGCCGACAAGGGCCTGCACAGCATCGAGGACCTCCGGGGCAAGCGCGTCTCGACCGGCGCGCACCCCTCAGGCACCGAGGTGATCGCCCGGCGCATCCTCGCCGCCGCCGGGTTGGATCCCGCCACCGACATCAACGCCCAGCAGCTCGGCGTGACCGAGTCGGTGAAGGCGATCGAGCAGGGCTCGCTGGATGCCTTCTTCTGGTCCGGAGGCCTGCCCACGGCCGCCGTCAAGGACCTGGCGGCCGACCGGAAGCTGGTGCTGCTGCCCACCGCCGAGTACGTCGAGCCGCTGCAGCAGCGCTACGGGCAGGTCTACACGACCGCCCCGATCAGCGGGAGCGCCTACGAAGGTCTGGCGGGCGACGTCGCCACCATCGGCGTGGCCAACTTCCTGGTCGTCCCCCGCACCATGAGCGAGGACCTCGCCTACGAGCTCACCAGGCTCCTGTTCCAGAAGAAGGCCGAGCTCGTCAAGGTCCACCCCGAGGCGACGAACCTCGACATCGCCACCGCACAGGAGGTCGCGCCGCTCGAACTGCATCACGGCGCGCGACGCTATTACCAGGAGGCGCGGTAACCGCCAGCCGTCCGGGTCGCTGGCGCGCCCGGCCGGGCGAGTCCCTGGCCGGTTCGGCCCAGGCTCGAGGTGAAGGACGAAGGACACGCAGATGCTCCGCAACGCGCGAATCCGCTCGAAGGTCATCGCCATCCTGACCCTCCCCTTGCTGGGGCTGATGGTCCTCGCCGCGTTCGGGATCGGCGCCACCGTGGCGCGCGGCCGGCAGGCCAACCAGGTCAACGACCTGTAACGGCTCGCGGTCGGCGAGACGGTGGTGGTCCACGAACTTGATGGCGAACGGACGCTCAGCTCCATCTACGTGGCGGCGCAGGGCGCCACCCCCGCACCGTCCGACGGGATGATCGCCCAGCGCCTGGTGGTCGACCAGACGGTCCGCTCGCTGCGGCAGTACGTCGGCGTGCTCGACACCTCCCACCTGCGCTCGCAGCTCCGGCAGAAACTCGACCAGGCCCTTGGCGCGCTGGCCGGCCTTCCCGCCCGCCGCGTGGCGATCGACCGGCCCGGCCGGGCGCTGACTCCCGAAGACGTGGAGCGGGACTACAACACCACCATCTCGACCATGCTCGACCTCAACGCGGACATCGCCGTCGGCAGCAACGACGAGGAGCTGATCCGCACCGTCACCGCGTTCGTCACGCTGTCGCGGCTCAAGAACGCCAGCGACCGTGAGCGGGCGTTCCGCCTGTCGACCTTCATGTCGGGCAGCCCGGAGCAGCAGCAGGAGCAGTTCAAGCGGTTCACCTCCCTGGTGACGCTGCGCGAGACCTGGCTGGCGCAGTTCCGCAACGGCGCCACCCCCGTGCAGCGACGCGCTTACGACGCCAGCGTCGGCGGCAGCGACGTCGCCCTTGCCGACGCCATCGAGCGCGTGATCCTGCGCGGCGACGCCCAGGACCTGCGGCGGGTCACCTCCGCCGATCCCGTCCGCGCGGACCGCATCTGGTACGCCGCCATGACCGGCAGGGTCAACCAGCTCCGCAAGGTCGAACGCGATCTGTCCGCCAACCTGACCGCGACCAGCACCGCCATCAAGGCCGAGGCCGACCGGCGCGTCGGCGTCTACGCCGCCGCCCTCGCCGTCCTGCTCGGCATCACCGCCGCGGTGTCGCTCGTGATCGCCCGCTCGATGGTGCGGCCGATCCGCCAGCTCCAGGCCGCCGCCGAGGAGCTCGCGACCCACCGCCTCCCGCACGTGGTCGACCGGCTCCAGCAGGCGCGGGCTGGCGGCGTGGCCGACGACGAGCCGTCGATCCCCATCGCGGTGCGGTCCCGTGACGAGATCGGGCAGCTCGCCGAGGCGTTCAACGCCGTCAACCAGGTGGCGGTGCGGGTGGCCACCGAACAGGCGGCGCTGCGCATGTCCCTGGGTGAGATGTTCCTCAACCTGGCTCGCCGGTCCCAGGTGCTCACCGACCGGTCACTGGAGCAGATCGAGGGGCTGGAGCAGGACGAGACCGACCCGGACGCGCTCAAGACGCTCTTCCAGCTGGACCACCTGGTCACCCGGATGCGACGCAACGCGGAGAACCTGATCGTCCTGTCCGGCTCTGAGTCACCGAATCCATGGAGGCACCCGGTCCAGCTGGCCCTGCTCCTCCAGGCGGCGGTCGCCGAGGTGGAGGAGTACCAGCGCGTCACGCTGCTGGTCACCGACCAGATCAAGGTCGCCGGCCACAGCGCCGTCGACGTCATCCACGTCCTCGCCGAGCTGCTCGAGAACGCCACCTCGTTTTCCCCGCCGGGCACGCCGGTGCAGATCACCGGCCAGTGGGCCGCCAGCGGCTACGTCCTCGAGATCGAGGACCGAGGGCTCGGCATGGGGGACGAGGAGCTGCGCGAGGCCAACAGCAGGCTCGAGCACGCCCCCGGAATCGACGTGGCGCTGTCCCGCAGGCTCGGGCTGCACGTGGTCAGCCGCCTGGCCGCGCGCCACGGGATCAAGGTCCAGCTCCGGCACTCCTGGTACGGGGGCGTCACCGCGCTGGTGATGCTGCCTGCCACCATCGCCACCCTGATGGAGGCGCAGGCGACCGGCTTCTCCACTGCGGCCGGCGGTCGAGCGAACGTGCCGGCCACCAGGACCGCCTGGCTGCCTGCCTTCGAAGCGGTCAGCGCCGACTGGTCCAATGGCGGCGCCGACCGGCCTCCTCCGCTGCCGCCTCCGGCGATCGCCGCGCCGGCAACCGAGGACGCCGCGCTCCCCTCCTGGGATGCGACCGATCCCGGTGAGCAGGCAACCGGAGCCAGCGACCTCGCGATGCCGCCGGAACTGGGAGAGACCGACCCCGGGCCGGACCCGCCGCCGGTGGCCTCCGCCGCCGGCCTCGGGCGCGGGCTGCTGACTTCCCTGCGGTGGGCGCCGTGGCTACGGGAGCACAGCCCATGGCACTCCGACGACCGCTCTCCGCCGGCGACCGGTGCCACACCAGGGAGTGATCAGCGATGAGCGCCGAGCGGCGCCACGGCCGGCGCGGCGCGCGCCGCCACGTGGCCGGGCGCTGATGCGGGGACGGGGGTGCCGTGATGACGAGCTTCGAGCCAGCTGACGCCGCCGGCGCCAGGGAGACGAAGAGCCGGATGGACCCCAGCCGGCGCATCCGGCCCTACACGATGACGGGCGGCCGGACGCGGCCGCAGCACGACGAGCTGGAGCTCGAGACCCTGGTGACCGCGACCGCACGCGCCGCGGAGTTGTGGCCCAGCCTGAGTCTCGAGCAGCAGTCGCTCACCAGCCTCTGCCAGGACGTGGTGTCGATCGCCGAGGTCGCGGCGCAGCTCGGCATGCCGGTCAACGTCGTCCGGATCCTGATCGGCGACCTCGCCGACGAGGGGCTGATCCTCGTCCACCATGGCGAACACGGCCGGACGCGCCCGGACGTCGCCCTGCTCGAACGCGTCCTCTACGGCCTGCGAACGATCTAGCCGCCCGGGTTGTCGAGGAAGCGACGCTCCAGGACGGTCGTTCGGCCACGGGTTGCGCGCTTGGCGCCGGATCGGCCGCGGTTGTCCACAGATCGGCCGCGGGCGCTCGCCGCGCAGGGTGCCGGCTGGGAGGCTGCCGCTCCTCCACCCGTGCGCCAGCAAGGAGCCGTTCCATGCCGACCACCGACCGCGGCCTCCTTGGCCGCCTCGATGCCCTGCTCGACCTGGTCGCCCGCCGCCGCTGCCTGTTCCTCGGCCCCGGCGCCCGGCTCGTCGCGGCCGATGCCCAGATCGCCGCCGAGGTCACCGGCCTGGAGCCGCCATCGCCCGGTCCCACCGTCGCCTCCCGGGATCTCGACCCGCGCGAGCATCCGGCCACGGATCCCGGCGGGCCTGCCGGCCCGGCCGTGCCGGGCGGCGAGGAGGCGGTCGAGTTCCTCCGCCTGCTCGCACAAGCGGTTGGGCTGCTGCGGGTGCGCGGATCACGGGTGGAGGCGACCGCCCTCTGTGGCCCTTGGAGCCGGCTGGATGACGGGCTCCGCGCCGGCCTGGTGTATGCCGCGTGGTGCCACCGGGTCCCATGGGCGGTCGTGCTCGGGCCCAGCGCGGCGGTCGACCGCCTGGAGCGCGACCGCCTCTGGGTCCTCCGCCTGCTGGTCGGCTTGCCGGCGGTGGTCGACGTCGACGTCGGCGGGCTCACCGCCACGATCGCCGAGCGGCTCCGCCTCGGCGCCGGCGACCGGGTGACCGCCGCCCTGGCCGCGGCGTTCCTCGACCCCCTGGTGGCCCTCGGCGTCGCCGAGCTCGACCCGCCGCCACCCCAGCCGCCGCGCTACCTCCGCCTCACCGCCCGCGCCCAGACCGTGATCGGCTCGGCCCTTGTCGCCGCCGGAGAGGAGATGCCGCTCGCCACCACCTCCAACTGACGCGATGCCCGGCCTGAGCGGGGAGGCGAGTTCGGCACCTTGGGATTGCCCGGAGCCGCCGCCTGCCGGAAGGTTGACGCCGTCCCCGTCTGGGCGACACCTGGAGG
>DATLQA010000027.1:0-3312 GCA_035535495.1 Actinomycetota bacterium
GTGCTGCCGACGTCCTCCACGAACCACCCCTGCCGTCCGGGTCGCAGCACCAGGTGTCTGCGGGAGACCCGCGGGTGCGAGAGGCTGAGGTCCGCCTCGGCGTCGCGGCCGACGCTCACCTGGACGGGCCGGTCGACGACCAGCTCGCGCCCCTCGGCGGCCACGCGGAGGACCGGACAGCTGCTCACCGACCACCCCCCATGCCAGGTCCTATCCCAGGAAGTCCACCGAGTCCGTGATGCGCCCGAACAGCTCCAGGTGGCCGTCGAACGCCGTGCTGGAGGAGAAGAACAGGAGGTACACGGTCTTGGCCGCCGGCGGTTGGACGTGCACGACGAAGCACTGGAAGCGCAGCGCGCCCGTCTGGTTGCCCGGGTCGCGCAGCTCACCCTCCAGCCGGTCGGCCAGGAACTCGCCGACCAGCGCCCGGTCGTGCGTGGACGAGAACTGGAGCTCCTGGGGCAGGAGGAGCCGCATCTGCTCCTGGATCTGTTCGACCGTCGCGCCGTCCAGCCGGCTGGTGTCGAACCAGGTGTACAGGCCGACCACCTCCGACGGCGACCGCTCGACCAGGGCGGTGACCGGCGTCCAGCTATCGCCGGTGCCGCGCTGGACGAACAGCGGGAGGGCCTCCTGGGCGTGGGGCGAGAACACCACCTGGTTGCCCTGCGACTCCTGCTGCCAGCGGCTCGGGTACCTGAACGAGAACGGCACCAGGTCGTTCCTGGTGAACGAGCCGGAGAGCGCCTCCTCGCGGCTCCTGAAGAAGAATACGCCGGCCGCGACCGCCACCAGCAGCACCACGGCGGCGAGGGCGAGCGTCCTGCGGAATCGGCGGGCCGTGACGCCGACCAGCGCCGAGTCGACCCGGTCCGAGGACATCGTGGTCGACCGGGACCGCTGCCGCCTGCCGTCACCCAGGTTCGGCGACGGGCCGGCCGGCGCGGGACGCGGTGGCACCGCTGCTCCGCTCGGTCGGTCGGAGGCGGCCACCCGGGGCCACTCCTCGGACCCGGCCCGACCCTCCGTCTCGGCCCGGAAGTCGGCCACCAGCTCGCGGCAGGCCCCGTACCGGTCCTCGGGCGCCTTGGCCATGGCCTTGGCGACCACGGCGTCCAGCCCGGGAGGGAGCTCCGGCCGGAAGGACGAGACTGGGGGTGACTGCTCGACCAGGTGCGCCCAGAGCAGGGCCGCCTCGTCGTCCCGGTCGAACGGCAGGTCGCCGGTGAGGCTCTGGTACAGCACGCAGCCGAGCGAGTAGATGTCGGTACGGGCATCGACCGGCTTGCCGCCGATCTGCTCGGGGGCGACGTAGTCCATCGTGCCGATGAAGCGCCCACTGGTGGTCTGCCCGGACAGGGACGAGGAGCGCTTGGTGAGGCCGAAGTCGGTGAGGTAGACATGGTCGGGGTCTTCGCGGCCGGTGCCCGACGCGATCAGGATGTTGCCCGGCTTCACGTCGCGGTGCACCAGCCCGCGGCCGTGGGCGGCGTCGAGGGCGGCCCCGACCTGCCGCAGGATCGAGGTGATCCGGGGCAGGTCGAGCGGGCCCTCACGGTCGAGCACCGCCTTCAGGTCGCTGCCCTCCACGTACCGCATGACGATGTAGAGCAGGCCGCTCGCCTCGCCGGCCTCGTAGATGGGGATGATGTTGGGGTGGTCGAGCGAGGCGGCCAGCCGCGACTCGCGCAGGAAGCGCTGCTGGAACCGCTCGTCCTGGGACAGCTCGGGAGCCAGCAGCTTCAGTGCCACCCGGCGGCCGAGGCGGCGGTCGTGGGCCCGGTAGACCACGGCCATGCCACCGCGGCTGATGAACGCCTCGACCCGGTAGCCAGCGATCTCGGTGCCGACCGCCAGCACCGGCTGCATTGGATCGGCGGTTGCCATGGCTCAGCGCGCCTTGTGCCCGCAGAAGCCGCAGAACTTGTGCTCCTCTCGGAGCGGCCTGCCGCACTCGGTGCAGAAGCCGACCTCCTCCGGTTCCGGCGCCGGCTCCGGCTCCGGGTCGGGTCGCTTGAAGGTCGTGACGGGCGCCCTGATCGGCACCCTGCCGGACGCCGTGTCGGCCTGGGCCTCCGCTCTGGGCCAGCCCACCGGCTCCCGTGGGGTGGTCCGCGGCTCCGGGCGGACGGCCGGCGGCGGAGTGGCCGGTGCCTGCTGGAAGCTGGCCCGGGATCCCTCGCCGCCACCGCCGCCGCGGCGGAGCAAGTCAGGGCGAAGCCCGCCCCGGCGCAGCAGCCCCAAGAGCAGCAGGGCCAGGACCACCAGCACCCCGGCGACCACGGCGATGGGTCCGAGCGGCAGCCCGTCGGTCTCCGCGCTGATGCCCTTCACGGCGGACTGGCGGCCGCTCTTATCCTCGGGGCTCCCCTTCCGCTGCTCCGCGATGGCCAGGTACCGCGTGGCCATGGCGTGGCCCGGGTACAGCTTGACGGTCTGCTGGAGGCTCGGGATGGCCGCCGCGTAGCTCTGGTTCTTGTAGTTGTGCATGGCGGCTTCGAACACGGCGTCGGTCGGGCCCGGGCGGGGCTCCACCCGCGCCTCCGCCAGCGCCTTCCTGATCTCGTTGACGTCGGTCATGTACGGCTCGAACTTGCCGCCGCCGATGGGCTTGACCTGGAGGAAGCCGGAGGTCTGGCCCACCTCGCCCACGACCGGCCCGCCCCAGATGCCGGCGGCGATCGCGCTCACCAGCTTCGGCTGGAACTCGTCCTTCTTGATCTGCGGCCCGTCCCCGATCAGGTGGCCTTTAGACTCCACGATCGGGCCCTTGTCGGAGGGCGGCTCCGTGGGGACCTCGGTGAACCCGAGGGCGGCGAAGTTCGCCGACCCGGCGGTGGAGGTGGCCAGGGCGACCGTTGGCATGCTGCTGGCGCCGACCTTGAGCACGCTCACGTTCGCCTTGCCGGTCTTGGGGTACAGCACGTCCGCGGCCAGGTTCCCGTACCGCTCCTGGGACGAGACGTAGGGGTAGACGCGGATCAGCCGGGTCGTCGCGATCACGCAGCCGCCGGTGGTGTCGGCCGTGTTCGGCTGGTAGCAGCGCTGCAGCCGTTCGTTGAGGGGGTCGTCGGGGTCGTCGTTCCTGATGGCGTGCTGGGTTTCCGGCTTGGCCGGCAGTGGCGCCCGGTTGCCGTAGCGGTCGTGGAAGATGTGGTTGACCGCGTACACCTCGGCCTTCCGGAGGTCGGCCTCGATGACGCCGCCGGCGGCGACGATCACCCCGCTGGGGTCGACGGCGAAGCCGCTCCCGGCGTTCACCACCGGCTCGTAGGTCTTCTTGTAAAGCCCGATGTGCTTGCCGTGCCGGTC
>DATLQA010000028.1:0-43800 GCA_035535495.1 Actinomycetota bacterium
CGCCACGACGTCGGCATGGCGGCCACGGGCGAGATCGGCTTCGACCCGGTCCTCCACCGCGGCCAGCCGGCGCTCCTCCAGCCTGGCGCGCCGGTCCGCCAGGGCCGGCACCTCGACGTCCTCGAACGGCCGGCCCCGCCACAGCTCCAGGGCCATGCGAAGCAGACGCCCGGCGTCCTCGGCCTCCCCTGCCGCCAGGGCCACGCGGCCCTGGTCCGCCAGCCGCCCGAACACCTCCAGGTCCAGCTCGCCCGGGTCCACGCGCAGCAGGTAGCCGGGCGGCTGGGAGACCAGCCGGCCATGCCGGCCGCTGCCGGCGAGCGCCCGGCGCAGCCGCCACACCTGGTTCTGCAGCACGCCGCGGGCCGTCCTCGGCGGGGTGGAGCCCCACAGCGACGCGATCAGCCGCTCGGTGGCGACCACCCGGTTGGCGTGCACCAGCAGGACCGCGAGCAGCGCCCGCGGGAGCTGCCCCGCGAGGGCGACCGGCGCACCGTCGACCCGGAGCTCGACCGGCCCGAGCAGACGGAACTCCACGGGTCGCAGGGACTCCCACCTCACGTCACGTCGGCGCCGTCGTGGACCTGGACTCTACCCGGACAACACGCGAACCACGCCAACGGGAGGAACCCGCGCCGGTGCTACATGCGGAGGCCCATGCGGCGCAGCTTCTTCGGGTTCATGCCGGCGAGCTGCTTCATCATCTTGCGGGCCTCGTCGAACTGCCTAACCAGGGCGTTCACCTGCTGGGTGGTGGTACCCGAGCCGCGTGCGATGCGGGCGCGGCGGGAGCCGTTCAGGATCTTGGGGTTGGCCCGCTCCCGCGGCGTCATCGACTGGATGATCGCCTCCACCCTGGCGATGTCACGGTCGTCGACCTCGGCGCCGCGGAGCTGCTGGCTCATGCCGGGGAGCATGCCGAGCACCTGGCTCAGCGGCCCCATCTTCTTGACCTGCTGCAGCTGGTCGAGGAAGTCCTCGAGGGTGAACGACGCCTGGCGGAGCTTGCGCTCCATCTCCTCGGCCCGCTCCCGGTCGACCGTCTCCTCGGCCCGCTCGATCAGGGTGAGCACGTCGCCCATGCCGAGGATCCGGCCGGCCAGGCGGTCGGGATGGAAGGCGTCGAAGTCGGCCAGCTTCTCCCCGGTGGTGGCGAACTTCACCGGCCGGCCGGTGACCGAGCGGATCGACAGCGCGGCGCCGCCACGGGCGTCGCCGTCGAGCTTGCTCAGGATCACCCCGGTGACGTCCACGCCCTCCTGGAAGGCGAGCGCCGTCTGGACCGCGTCCTGCCCGGTCATGGCGTCCACCACCAGCAGCACCTCGGTGGGCTGGACGGCGTCCTTGATCGCCGCCGCCTGGGCCATCATCTCGGCGTCGACCGCCAGCCGCCCGGCGGTGTCGACCACCAGCACGTCCCGGCCGGTCCGCTCGGCCTCGGCCCTGGCGCCGAGGGCGACCGCCACCGGGTCGCCGCGGCCGGAGCCGTCCTCCGGCGCGAACACCGGGACCTTGGCCTGCTCGCCCAGCACCTGGAGCTGCCGCACCGCGGCCGGGCGTTGCAGGTCGCAGGCGACCAGCAGCGGCCGGCGGTGCTTGGTGACCAGCCAGCGGGCCAGCTTGGCGGCGGTGGTGGTCTTGCCCGAGCCTTGCAGGCCGGCCAGCAGCACCACGGTCGGCGGGCGGGGCGCGAACACCAGCGGCTCGTTGCGCTCCCCGAGGGTGGCGATCAGCTCCTCGTGGACGATCTTGATGACCTGCTGGGCCGGGGTGAGGCTGCGGGTCACCTCCTCGCCGACCGCCCGCTCCCGCACCCGGCCGACGAAGTCCTTGACCACCCGGAAGTTGACGTCGGCTTCGAGCAGGGCCAGGCGCACCTCGCGCAGGGCGGCGTCGACCTGCGCCTCGGACAGCCGCCCATGCCCCCGGAGCTTGGCGAAGATGTCCTGGAGGCGGTCGGAGAGAGAGTCGAACACGTGGCCCTTTCGGCTCGCGGACACAGAAGCGATGGAACCAGGATAGTGCCGTGCGGCGTTAGCGGGCGGAGGCGTCCTCGGCCAGCAGGGCGTCGACGAACGCCTCGGGGTCGAAGGGGGCGAGGTCGTGGGCGCCCTCGCCGAGGCCGACGAGCTTGACCGGGATACCCAGCTCGCGCTGGACGGCGACCACGATGCCGCCCTTGGCGGTGCCGTCCAGCTTGGTCAGGACCAGGCCGGTGACGCCGACGGTCTCGGTGAACTGCTTGGCCTGGGCGAGGCCGTTCTGGCCGGTGGTGGCGTCGAGGACCAGAAGCACCTCGCGGAGCGGGCCGCCTTCGCGCTCGAGGACGCGGCGGACCTTGCGCAGCTCCTCCATCAGGTTGGTCTTGGTGTGGAGCCGGCCGGCGGTGTCGACCAGGAGCACGTCGGCGTGCTTGGCGCGGGCCGAGGCGAGGGCATCGAAGGCGACCGCGGCCGGATCGGCGCCCTGCTGGTGGCGGACGACCTGGGCGCCTACCCGCTCACCCCAGAGGACCAGCTGCTCGGTGGCGGCGGCCCGGAAGGTGTCGGCGGCGGCCAGGACGGTCTGCTTGCCCTCCTCCGACAGGGCCAGGGCGAGCTTGCCGCAGGTGGTGGTCTTGCCGGTGCCGTTGACGCCGACCACCAGGACCACCCCCGGCCGCTCGGCCGCGGGGATGAGGTCGAGGTCGAGGCTCCGGTCGTCCGAGCCGACCGCGTCGAGCAGCTCGGCCCGGAGCAGCTCGCGCAGGTCCGCCGCGCCGGCCTTGGCGCGGCGGCGCAGCCGCTCGATCAGCTCGGTGGTGGTGGCGACGCCGACGTCCGCGGCGAGCAGCGCCTCCTCGAGCTCCTCCCAGGCGGACTCGTCGTCGGCGCCGCGGGCGAGCAGGCCGGCCAGGCCGCGGGAGAAGGCGGACCGGGAGCGTCCCAGCCGCTCCCGGAACCGCCGCCTCGGCGCGATCTCCTCGACCTCGGCCTCGTCGGCCTCGATCGTGCGAGCACCTCCGGGCTGCCCCAGCTCGTCGGGGAGGGCGACCTCGGTGACCGGGCGTGCCTGGGCGGGCGGGGAACCTGGATCGTCGCCGACGCCTGGCTCCCGGTCCAGGACGGCCGGGGGGCGGGAGTCGGCCCCGCGCCGGCCTCGGATCAGTGGGACCAGTGCGATCGCGGCCACGACCAGCACCGCGACCACCACGACAAGGACAACCTCAGGTTCCACTTCAGGCTCACACCTCCAGCGAGGACGTCCGGTCCGTGGCCGTGCGTCCGGTCGGGACCGGATTCCCGCCGTTGCCGGCCGGCTGGGCGGATGCGCCGCCCCTGCCTGGTGCCGCGTCCAGGTCGAGCTCTGCCACCGGAGGGCGGGGCGTCCGGCGGAGCGGCCTCGGCTCGACGCGGAGCCGCTGGCTGACCACCTTACTGACCCCCTCGGCCTGCATGCTGACGCCGTACAGGGCGTCGGCCGCCTCCATGGTGCGCCGCTGGTGGGAGACGACCAGGAGCTGGGCGTGCTCGCGGGCGTCATCCAGCAGGTCGAGGAAGCGCTGCAGGTTGACGTCGTCGAGCGCGGCCTCGACCTCGTCCAGCACGTAGAACGGGCTGGGCCGGGCGCGGAAGACGGCGAAGCAGAACGCCAGGGCGGCCAGGCTGCGCTCCCCGCCGGAGAGCAGCGACAGGCGGCGCACCCGCTTGCCGGGCGGCCGCGCCTCCACCTCGACGCCGGAGCCGAGCAGGTCGTCGGGCTCGGTGAGGACCAGCCGGCCCTCGCCACCCGGGAAGAGCAGCGCGAAGGTCCGCTCGAACTCGCTGGCCACGTCGATGAACGCCTGGCCGAAGACCTCCCGGACGCGCTCGTCGACCGCGCGGACCACCTTGAGCAGGTCCCTGCGGCTCTCCTTGAGGTCGGTGAGCTGGCTGGAGAGGAAGGCGTAGCGCTCCTCGAGGGCCTTGAACTCCTCCAGGGCGAGCGGGTTGACCCGGCCGAGCAGGGTGAGGCGCCGGTCCAGCACGGTGGCGATGCGCCGCAGCTCCTGGTCGGGCAGGTGGCGGGGGTCGCCGGAGGCCAGCTCCGCGAGGCCGGCCTCGTCGGGCACGTACTCGCGGATGGCGTCGTCGGGGTGCAGGGAGAACTCCTCGACCAGCCGGGTGGCGAGGTCCTCGGCGCGCACGCGCGCCTCCACCCTGGCCGAGTCGCTGGCACGGGTGGCCGCCCGGTGCTGGTCGAGCTCGTCGCCGGCGGCGCGCCGGCGGCGACCGGCGTCGTCGAGCTCGGCGCGGGCCTGCCGCACGGTCTCGACCAGGCGGTCGCGCTCCCCCTCCGCGCCGGTGATCGAGCCGTCGAGGCGGCGGAGCACGACCCGGGCCAGCCGGGCGGCCTCGCCGGCGCGGTGGGCGCCGGCCGCCCGGGCGGCCCTGGCGATGGCGCGGCGCTCGGCCGCCGCCGCTTCGGCAGTCGCCTGGGCGCGCAGGTCGGCCTCGCGCCTGGTGAGCATCCGGTGCCGCTCGGCCACGGCGGCGGCGCTGACGCGGGCCGCGGTGGCGCCCTGCTGGGCCTCGTCGGCCTCGGCGAGCAGTGGGGCGCGGGCGGCCGGGTCGAGCGGGGCGGCGTCGCGCTGCTCGGCCGCGAGCGCGGCGAGCCGCCGCTCGGCGTCGGCCAGCGGTTCGGCGTGCTGCTCCCCGGTGGCGGTCACCTCGTCGCGCCGGGCGGCGAGCGCGGCGGCCTCCTCCCCGAGCCGCTGGTGGTTGGCTGCCACCAGCGCCAGCCGCTGGCGCAGGTCACCAGCGTGGAGGTCGGCCTCGCGGATCGCGGCGGCGGCGCCCTCCACCCCCGCCTCGAGGATCGCCAGCTCCCGCGCTGCGGTGCGCAGCTCGGCGGCGAGGGTGTCGAGCTCGGCGTGCGCGGCCTGCTCGGCCTCGGCCGCCCGCTCGGCGGCCCGCCTGGCGGCCAGGCCACTGGCCTGCGGGGCGGCACCGCCCTCGACCCGGCCCGCCGCGACCAGCTCCCCCGCTACGGTGACCACCCGGCGGGCGGGGTGGCGGGCGGCCAGGTCGCGGGCACGGTCGAGGTCGTCGGCGAGCAGGACCCCGGCGAGCAGCTCGCGGGCCACGTCGCCGGCCGGCCCGGCCGCGTGGACGTGGCCGGCCAGCAGGCCGTCGCCATCGGCGGGGCCGGCATCGGCGCCGGGACCGGCGGGCGCCGGGTGCAGGAGGATGGCGCGGCCGCTGCCCGTCTGGCGCAGCGCGGTGGCGGCGCCGGCGGCGGCGTCCGGGCCGGCGGCGAGCAGGGCGTCGGCGTCGGGGCCGAGCGCGGCCGCCACGGCCGCCTCGTAGCCGGCCTCGATCTCAAGGGCGGTGGCGAGGGGGCCGAGGATGCCGTCGGTGCCGGCCGCGCGGAGCGCGGCGAGGGCGTCGGCGCCGGCGGCGCGGGCGGTCGCCTCGAACGCCTGCCGGCGGGCGCCGACGGCCGCCCGCTCCTCCTCGAGGCGGCGCTCCTCGGCGGCCAGCCGGTCCCGCTCCGCGGCCTGCCGGTCGCGGGCCTCCTCGGCCTTGGCCAGGGTCTCGGCCAGGTTGGCGCCGCCCGCTTCCAGCTCGTCCAGCTCGGCGGTGAGCGCGGCGAGCTGGCCGGCGGCCTCGGCGTGGCGGCGCCGCACCCCCACGGCCAGGTCTCCGAGGCGCGCCACCTCGGCGGTGGCCTGCTCGCCGGCGCGGCGCAAGCCGGCGACCTCGGCGGCGAGGTCGACCTCGCGACGGTGCGTCTCGGCGCGGTCCCGCTCGGCCCCGGCGGCCCGCTCGTCGAAGCGGGCGAGGCGGGCGTGTGCCTCGGCGCGGCGGGACTCGGCCTGCTCGGTGGTGCGGGCGGCCGCGGCCACCTCCTGGTCGAGGTGGGCCAGCTCGGCGGCGAGCTCGTCGGCCTCGCGCTCGAGGTCGGCCGGGGAGCGCGCCTCGCCCTCCTCGGCCAGTGCCTGGGCGAGGTGGCGGGCTCGCTCCTCGGCCAGGGCCCTGGTGCCGCGGAGGCGTTCGCGGATGGTGGTGAGCCGGTGGACGGTTTCGCGGGCGCGGCCGGCGGCCGGCTCGGCGCCGCCGAGCACCTCGGCCAGGCGGGTCTCGTCGCTCTGGGCGGCGGCGTGGGCGGCCTCCAGCTCGGCCAGCCGGGAGGAGAAGGCGACCTCGTCGCGTTCCAGCTTGGCGGTGCGGCGGCGCGCGGTGGCGAGCTCGCGGGCGCGCAGGGTGAGGCGGACCTCGCGGAGCTCGGCGGCGACCTCGGCCGCCCTGCGGGCGGTCTCGGCCTGCTGCTGCAACGGCTTGAGCTGGCGCCGCAGCTCGCCGACCAGGTCGGAGAGGCGCGCCAGGTGCTGCTCCATGCCGGCGAGCTTGCGCAGCGCCTTCTCCTTGCGCCGGCGGTGCTTGTAGACGCCGGCGGCCTCCTCGATGGCCGCCCTGCGGTCCTCCGGGCGGCCCTGCAGGACCTCGTCGAGCTGGCCCTGGCCGAGGATGGTGTGCAGCTCGCGGCCGACGCCGGTGTCGCTCAGCAGCTCCTGGATGTCGAGCAGGCGGCAGGTGGTGCCGTTGAGGGCGTACTCGCTCTCGCCGGAGCGGTAGAGGTGCCTGGCGACGGTCACCTCGGTGTACTCGATCGGCAGCAGGCCGGCGCTGTTGTCGATGGTGAGGGTGACCTCCGCGCGGCCGAGGGGCGGGCGCTTGCCGGTGCCGGCGAAGATCACGTCCTCCATCTTGCCGCCGCGCAGCGACTTGACGCCCTGCTCGCCGAGCACCCAGGCGATGGCGTCGACCACGTTGGATTTGCCCGATCCGTTGGGCCCGACGATGACCGTGATCCCGGGCTCGAAGTCCAGGACGGTCTTGTCAGCGAACGACTTGAACCCGCGCAGAGTGAGCGACTTCAGGAACACGCGGTCGGCCCAGGTCCTTTCGTCGAGACGCGGCGGTCGGCGTGCACCCACCGGACGCCCGGGCGCAGGCGGCCTGCTGCCCCGGGAGCCGGACGCCGGTCGGGGACGGCGGTGGACTCCTGGACCCGCCCTACAGGCGGGCGGCGGGAAGGCACTCGGCAGTCTAGCACGCAGCCCTGGACAGTCCTGGGAGGCGGCCGGGCGGGCACCGGGACGTGAAAGGGGCCCCCGAGTCGGGGGCCCCGAAGAAGAGAAATCCCTGGCGGGTTATGCCAGGGCTGCGGCCGCTTCTTTCTCGACGGAGGGACGGAAGCCCTCGTCGCGAACGGAGAGCTCCTGCTCGGCGAGGGCAAGAGCGCGCTCGAGCTCGGCGACGCGCGCCTTCAGGGCGTTCAGCTCCCGCAGGATCATGTATGCGGGCGGCTGGCCTACGTAGCCCATGAGCGCCTTCGACATCCGGAAGGTCCTCCCCTCAGCAGCGACCGCTCCGGCGCGGCGCTGCGCTATCGTTCCGGTCGTGCGATGGTCATGGGTCGACCTGACGCCGACACGGAAGTGTCCGACGGGTGCTTACTTCTGTTTCACCTCTGGGAGAGGAAGGCCCGCGGTTTGTGCGGCACCCCGCCCGGTGGGAGATCCCACGGGTACGTCGCAGGTCGCGGAGCAAACCGCATCAGGGCGGCCCCAGAGCAGAGCTGATTTCACAAGGGGACGATAGCACGTTCGGGCTGGACAGCCAAGTAGGGCATGTGAAAAAGCAGCCACTAATTGTAGCTAGACGACTACGCAAAGCAACCTATCTTGCAACGAACCCTTGAAATTCGCCAGTTGCCTGCTCACGGCGGGTGTCCAGCGCGGTGACCGCCGCCATCCGTGGTCCTTCCCGGAGAAACAGTTCCAGCTTTTCGAGCCGCTCGGGCGACCCCTCCGCTTCGACGAGGACGGAGCCGTCCGGCTGGTTCACCGCGAACCCGGTGAGGTCGAGGTCGCGAGCCACCCGCCGGACGGCGAAGCGGAACCCGACTCCCTGCACCTCGCCCCTGGCGACCGCGCGGAGCCGCAAGCTCTGAGCCATGGTCGCAGCATAGCGCCGCCGGCAGGCGCCGGCGGGTCACCGCACGCCGGCTACCCCTTGATGGTCACCGGGGTGCCAAGGGGCAGTTCGGCGGCGAGCTTGATGATGGCCTGGTTGTCGAGCCGGACACAGCCGTGGGAGACGGCCCGGCCGACCGAGGCGGGGTTGGGCGTGCCGTGCAGGGCGATCTGGCCGTCGCCGGTGCCGAACTGGTCGAGCACGTTCGAGTAGCCGGACAGCCCGAGCGCGAAGGCGCCGTAGACGGGGGAGATGGCCGGCGGCTTGAGCTTGACGGTGATGTAGAAGCGCCCGGTCGGGGTCGGCGTGGCGCGCCGGCCGACCGTCACCGGCCACCGCCGCACCACCCGGTCGAGTTCGAACAGGGTGAGCTGGCGGCTGGACAGGTCGACCTCCACCCGGTTCCGCAGGCTCACCAGGTCGACCTGGTCGCGCCGGATCCAGCCGGTGGACCCGTTGGGGCGGCGGGGCAGCATCACCCGCAGCCAGCCCGCCGCCTTGGCCGTGGCCCCGGCCGCGCCCGGCGGCTGGGCGACCAGGAAGGTGGTGCGCTCGCGGGAGGACTGCCTGGCCGGGAACAGCCCGACCATCCGCTGCCTGGCCGGCGACGACCAGGCGGTGACGTCGGTCTTGGCCACGGCCGCGACGGCCGGCGCGGCGTGCTTGGCGGGCCGGGCCGGGGCCGTCGGGGCCGAGGGAGCCGGCGCGGTGTCGGGGGCGCCGGGGGTGAGGCGCAGTGGCGCCTGCTCGGGGGCGGCGTCGCGCGAGCAGCCGGTGGCCGCGAGCGCGACGGCGAGGGTGGCGACCGCGAGCCAGGGTCCGGAGCGGCGCGACGGCATCTACGCAGACTCCTCTCGCCTTCGGTCCACCCCGGTAGTTGCACACACCACCATAGAGGGTCGCGCCGACCGCCGTGAAGCGACCGCCAGGCGCGTCAACGCGTCCAGGCTACCGGAGGAAGCGCGAGCGGCGGCGGTCGGCCAGCTCACGCCCGCCGGTCTGGCAGGCCGGGCAGTAGGACGTCTCGCGCTCCCCCATCCACACCGAGCGGATGGTGTCGCCGCAGACGAAGCAGGCAGCGCCCGCGCGGCCGTGCACGGCGAACTGCCTGGTGGCCGCCTTGGGGACGATCACTTCGCCGCCGACCTGCTCGGCGAGGGAGCCACGGGCGTCGCTGAGCACGCCGATCAGGGCGGCATGCAGGCGGGCCACCTCCTCGGGGCCGAGCCGGTCGGGGCGGGCAAAGGGCGACATTCGGGCGCGGTGCAGGACGTCGTCGCTCCACGCGTTGCCGACGCCGGCCATGCCGCGCTGGTCGGTGAGCATGCCCTTGAGGGTGTGGCCGCCGGCGGCCAGGATCTCCGCCAGACGCCCGACGGTGAAGTCGGGGTCGAGCGGCTCGGGTCCGAGACCGGCCAGGGAGGGCACCTTCTCGGGGTCGTCGACCAGCCAGACGGCGGCGCGCCGCTGGGTGCCGCCTTCGGTCACGCCGAGCACCCGGCCGTCGGCGAACTCGAGCGCGAGCACGCCGACCTTGCGGGCAGGCGGCTTCGGCCCGAGCGCCATGCGCCCGCCGAGCGACAGGTGGACCACCAGGAACCAGCCGTCGAATTCCAGCCAGACGTACTTGGCCCGGCGGCCGGCGCCGCTGACCGCCCGGCCGACGAGCACGTCCAGCGGCGGGTCGAAGGTCTTGAGTGCGGCCACGGACAGCACCCGGACCGCCGTCACCGACGCCCCGGTGAGCTGCGCGGCCAGGTTCTCCCTGAGCACGTCCAGCTCGGGCAGCTCTGGCATGCCCTCAGCCTACCCCGACCCCGAATCTACCCCGGAGACTCGGGGTCGGGAATGTCCTGGGAGGACGCGGTGGTGCTGGCCGCGTCCTGACGATCAGCTGCGCGGTGGCGGCGGCGCCTGCCCCGGGCGATCGTCTGGCCGTTGGCCTCGGAGGCAGGGATCACGTCGGTCTCGGCGCCCTCGGCGTCGCCGGTGACCATGCGCTCGGTGGCCAGCGTCTCGAACGCCTCCTGGGCGGCGTTCTGCTCCGCCTCCTTCTTGGAGCGGCCCTTGCCGCTGCCGTAGGGGACGCCGGCGACCGACACCGTTGCCGTGAAGCGCTTGGCGTGGTCGGGGCCCTCCTCCTCGATCGAGTAGGACGGCATCCCACCGAGGCTGGACGCGGCCAGCTCCTGCAGCGAGGTCTTGTAGTCCAGGGCCGCGCCACGCCCGGCCGCCTCCATCACCCGCGCCTCGAACAGGCGGCGGATCAGGGCGGCGGCCCGGGGCAGGCCCTTGTCCAGGTAGACGGCGCCGAGGATGGCCTCGAGGGTGTCGGCCAGGATGGAGGACTTGTCCCGCCCCCCTGACAGCTCCTCGCCGCGACCGAGCTGCACCGCGGCGCCGACACCGAGCTCCCTGGCCACGTCGGCCAGCACGTTCATGTTCACGGTGGCGGCCCGGAGCTTGGCGAGCTGGCCCTCTGGCAGGCCCGGGAAGGCCCGGTAGATCACGTCCGTGACGACCAGTCCGAGCACCGCGTCGCCGAGGAATTCGAGCCGCTCGTTGGTGGGCAGGCCGCCGTTCTCGTAGGCGTACGACCGGTGCGTGAACGCCCAGACATACAGCTCCTGGTTGCCGAACCGGATGCCGAGCGCCTTCTCGATCGGCTGACGCTTAGTCAACCTCGACGACCTGGCGGCCACCGTAGTACCCACAGTTCTGGCAGACCGTGTGCGGGAGCTTGGCCTGCCGGCACTGCGGGCAGGCCGCGTAGGTCGGTGCGTTGAGCTTCCACTGCGACTTGCGCGCGCGCGTCTTGGAGCGCGGCGTCCTACGCTTGGGGACGGGCATCGTCTTCCTCCTCGGTCGGAGCTTGGTGACCGGCGGGTGGGGCCGGTGATCCCGGCTCGGCGGCACCGTCGGAGGCGAGCTGCGCGCCGAGGTCGGCGAGCGCGG
Source organism: Actinomycetota bacterium (assembly GCA_035535495.1). Taxonomy (GTDB): domain Bacteria; phylum Actinomycetota; class CALGFH01; order CALGFH01; family CALGFH01; genus DASUZB01. The sequence goes on from DATLQA010000028.1 coordinate 10,956, forward strand.
CCCACCGCGGGTCGACCGGGTCGGCCGAGTGGCCGCAGTCGACCTCGTTGCGGTTGGCGCCGCAGACACCGCAGAGCCCGGCGCAGTCGGGACGGCAGAGCGGGGAGAACGGAAAGGCCAGCACGAGCGCGTCGCGGGCCATGGTGTCCAGCGGAAGCCGGTCGTCAGGCAGGACGGCGTAGCCGTCCTCCTCGGCCTCGCGGGCGTCGAGCGCGAACAGCTCCTGCACCCGCACGCGCACCTCCTGGTCGTGCTCGACCAGGCAGCGCACGCAGCTGACGGTCGCGGTGGTGCTGACCTCGCCGGTCACCAGCAGGCCCTCGACGACGCTCTCGACCTCGGCCTCCACGAGGACGGGGACGTCGGGGGGGACCTTGGCGACCGGGGAGGTCACGCCGGGCAGGCCACCACGCAGGACCACATGACGGTGTGCTCCCGGGCGGTTGAGCAACTCGCGGACGTGCACCACGAGCGAAAGGGCAGCAGTTTTGTTGGACATGACGGAACGCGATTCGTGCGGGGCGAGCGGCGCACCCGACCGGATGGGCACACCGGGGCCAGCATCCAGCTAGCGGGCCACCCGGCGAAGGGTAGCCAACTGCCCGATGCTTCTTCAACTGCTAGGTCGGAGCGAGCAGGTCCCAAAGGTCGCCAGCCGCCGTCTGGATCCTTCTCAGCCGGGAGTGGCGCGGTCGCGGAGCCGTGCGGCGACGAAGTCAGGCACCAGGCCGCGCACGTCGCCGCCGTAGCGGGCGACCTCCTTCACCAGGCTGGAGCTGAGGTAGGAGTAGGAGGGATTGGTGGTCATGAACAGGGTCTCGACCTGGTTGAGGCGGTAGTTCATCTGCGCCATCTGCAACTCGTAGTCGAAGTCGCTGATCGCGCGGAGGCCCTTGACGATCGCGGTGACGTCGTGGGCGCGGGCATAGTCGACCAGCAGGCCCGAGAAGGAGTCGATCTCGACACCGGCGATGCCGGCGGTCGCCTCCTTGAGCATGGCGAGCCGCTCCTCCAGCCCGAAGAGGGGCTGCTTGGCGGGGTTCACCGCCACCGCCACGATGACGCGGTCGAAGCACGCGGCCACTCGGCTGACGATGTCGAGGTGCCCGTTGGTCACCGGGTCGTAGGTGCCCGGGCAGCAAGCGATCCGCACGTTCTTCTGGCCTCCTGCGCTTCGGCGTCGGTCAGGGAGGGCGAAGGCACGCGCCCGCTGGGGCGCGGGAGCACAGCGTAGAGCACCACCGAGGATCGGGTTCGCCGGGGCGGCGGCCCTCAGCCCGGCCCGGCCACCGGTGGCGTCCAAACGGCCAGGTGCAGGGCGGTGTCGCCGTAGCGCCGAGGGGCGTCGGGGTCCAGGCCGGGTGGCCAGACCGGGGGCTCGGCGCGGGCCGCCGCCTCGACCACCACGGTGGCGCCCGGGGCGAGCGCGCCCCGGGCGAGCCGGGCCAGCAGGCCGGTGACCAGGCCGACGCCAACGGCGTACGGCGGGTCGAGGAAGACCAGGTCGAAGGGTCCGTCGCGCTGGGTGCGCAGGTAGGTCTCGGCCCGGGTGCGGCGCACCGTGGCGACCCCGGTCAGGCCGAGTGCGGCCAGGTTGGCGCGGATCACCGCCACCGCCGGTGCCGCCTGCTCGACCAGGACGGCCCGCTCGGCGCCGCGGGAGAGCGCCTCGACCGCGAGCGCGCCGGTGCCGGCGAACAGGTCGAGCACGCGCGCCCCCTCCACCCGGTCACCAAGGACGGCGAACAGCGCCTCGCGCACCCGGTCGCTGGTCGGGCGGGTCGCCGGCCCTGGCACGGCCCGCAGCGACCGGCCGCCAAGCCGCCCAGCCACCACCCGCACGACGACCACCCCCCTACTGCCCCGCAGGCGACGCGACTGCGGGTTCGGCCGGCGGCTCACTTGCCGAACCGGCCTCAGGGCGCACCGGCCGTTACCTGGCGGCTGAGGACCGTGGCCCGGGCATCCACCTTACAAAATGGGGCGAGCGGCGGCGCTTGGGGGGCGGGAAGCGCCGCCGCTCGCGTCGTGGTTGGAGGCGGGGGTCGAGCCCGGGGGGGCCAAGGCCGTTCCCCCGCCTGCCAACCGGGTCAGCCGGGTCGCGGGAACCGGACCTGGCGATCGTCGCCAGGCACCGCCTCCCCGGCGTTGTCCGTTCGGACGCCGCCCGCCTCGCCGAGCGGCTGGCCACGCTCCCAGAGGCGCTCGAACGCCTCGTGCAGCACCTCCGCCAGGCCGGCGTGGCGGATCAGCAGGGACTCGGGCTGGGCGTCGCCGTGCTGGCGTCCGGCCGCCGCCAGCTCGAGCAGCACGGTGCGCCGGTCGAACAGGGTGTAGGGGGTGGGCACCCGTTCGACCACCCGGACCTCGACGCCGTGGCGTGGCCTGCCGGTATACGCGGCCCGCTCGTGCACGGCGCGCACCCGGACGCCCGGGCGCGGCCGGGCTGGGGCGGCCGGGCCGCCGAACGGCTCCCATGGCATGGCGGCGACCGCGAGCACCTCGTGCTCGGCCGCTCGCATGGCCCGGTCACGGCCGTCGAGCACCTGGTCGTGACGGCGCAGCAGGTCGACCGGGTCCTGGTGGTCACCAGGACGCGCGAACCGGTCGCCGAGCGCGTGCAGGACCCCGCTGAGCGCCGCCCCGCGCCGGCGGGCCTGCTCGCCGGCGAACGCCTCCAGGCGGCCGATCGCCTCGTTGGGCGGGAGGGCGCGGAAGCGGGCCGCGCCGGAGCCCGCCACCTCCGTGCACAGACCGGACCGGACCAGGGAGCGGACCAGCTCGTAGGCGCGCGAGCGCGGCAGTCCTGCCTGCCTGGCGACCTCGCTGACCCGGAAGGCGCGGGGTGCCAGCATGCCCACGTAGCAGCGGGCCTCACCGTGGCCGAGGCCGTAGCGGACGAGCCGATCGATCAGATCGGACCCGTCGGCTGCCTGGGTGGTCATCCGTGCTCCCCCACCGGGCGCTCGGCCCGCTTGTGCCGGTTCGGTCCGTCTTGCGGAGTATTCCCCGTGGTTGCCTTGCCCGAACCTGCCGGACAACAAAACACGCGAACAGTAGGGAGGCGGACAGGGCCCGTCAAGATGGGGATGGCCTGCGCAAGCCGGATATGCCGGGCTCTGCTCCAAGTCCGGTCATCCGGGCATGGGCGTGCCGCGCGCCCAGGCGAGGTCGAAGGCGTCGGTGAGCGTGGCGGAGAGCCCCGGGTGCTCGAGCACGATCCAGGTTCCCGGGCCGCTGGCCACCGCGGTCGGGTTGAGGCTGAGGAGGCTGGTGCGCCGGTCGACCACGCACAGGCCGACGGGGACCCGCTCGACGAAGCGGATCTCCTCGCCGCGTCCCTCGCGCTCGGCCACCTCGGCGCGGAAGCCAGGGTCGTCGAGGAAGCCCGTCTCGTAGAGCGACCGGGAGCGCACGCCGGCGCGGTTACCGGCGGTGTCGGCCGCGGCGCGTCCGATCGCGCCAGGGGCCAGCCTGCTGGCGGACACCACCTCGGTCCTGGCACCCGCGACGATCGCCTCGCAGCGCGCCGAGGCGGCGTCGCGGTTGCGGATCAGCTCGACGAAGTCGAATGGCTGGTCGGAGGCCGGAGCGGCGTAGTAGCGGGCGAACAGGTCGGCGACCAGCGCGCCGGTGTCCCGCACCAGCAGGGCCTGGGCCTCGATGCTCCGCTGGCGCAGCCGCCGCGCCAGCTGCTCGGGCTCGGCCGCCTCGAAGCGGGCCGCCCGGCCCGGCCGCTGCCGCAGCAACCCCTTGCCGACCAGCTGGTGGAGGGCGTCGTAGGCCTTGGTGCGGGTCACCCCGGCGAGCTCGGCCAGCTCGGCGGCGCGGAGCGGCGGGCGGCCGCTGGCGGCCAGGTACAGGCGGGCCTCGTTGCGCGTCAATCCAAGCTCGACCAGGTCGGCGACGAGCTCGTTCTCGCCCTCCCCTGCGGGTTCGCGAAGGCCCATGGGCGAGCAGCCTAGTACCGGACGAAGCCGAAGATCAACGCAGCATGCCAGGATAGTTCTAAGTTCGCGAAAGGATCGTTTCTACCTGATCTCCCGCGGTCAGCCGCGCGAGAGCCACTCGGCGCGGTCGTCGCCGAGGCGGAGCAGCACCTCGGCACGGAGCGCGCGGTGCTCCGCGGCGGCCAGGTTCGGGTCGTCCTCGACCAGCCGGAAGGCGTCGGCGCGGGCCTTGGTGACCCACTCGAAGTCCTCGATCAGGCGGGCCAGCTTGAGATCGGACAGGCCCGACTGGCGCGCGTCGAACACCGTGCCCTCCCCACGGATGCGCAGGTCCTCGTTGGCCAGCTCGAAGCCGTCGCTGATCCGCGCGATCGCGTCCATGCGGGCGCGGCCCTCGTCGCTCGCCGGGTCGGCGAACAGGATGCACAGGCCGGGTGCCGTGCCCCGCCCGACCCGGCCGCGGAGCTGGTGGAGCTGGGAGAGCCCGAAGCGGTCGGCGTCCTCGACCAGCATCACGGTCGCGTTGGCCACGTCCACCCCGACCTCGATCACGGTGGTGGAGACGAGCACGTCGAGCTCTCCGGCGCGGAAGGCGTTCATGGTCGCCTCCTTCTCGCGTGCGGCCATGTCACCGTAGACCAGGCCGACGCGGAGGTCGGGGAAGACCTCGGTGCGCAGCCGCTCGGCCTCGGCCTTGGCCGAGCGGATCTCCAGCTTGTCCGACTCGTCCTTCAGCGCGCACACCACGTACGCCTGGTGGCTGGCGGCCACCTCCTCACGCACCCGCTGGTAGGCCCGCTCGCGGAGCGCCGGGTCGCCGGCGACCAGGTGGGTGGCGACCGGGTGCCGGCCAGGCGGCAGCTCGTCCAGGGTGGAGACGTCCAGGTCGCCGTAGAGGGTGAGGGCGAGCGTCCGCGGGATCGGGGTGGCGGTCATGATCAGCACGTGCGGGTTGTCGCCCTTCTCCCGCAGCCGGACCCGCTGGTGCACGCCGAAACGGTGCTGCTCGTCGACGACCACGGCGCCGAGCCGCTGGAAGTCGACGCCTTCGGAGAGCAGCGCGTGCGTGCCGACCAGGACGTCCACCTCGCCCGCGGCGACCGCGGCCAGCAGGCGCTCGCGGGCGGCGCCGGTGGTGGCGGCGGTCAGCACCTCGACCCTGGGACCGGCGAAGTCGAACAGGCGGCCGTCCCCGGTGGGGCTGTCGGTGGTGCGGCCGGCCTGGTCGAGCCCGTCGAGCAGCGCCCGCAGGTTGATGAAGTGCTGGTCGGCGAGGACCTCGGTAGGGGCCATGAGGGCGCCCTGGAAGCCCGACTGCACCGCGGCGAGCAGCATGTGCAGGGAGACGAGGGTCTTGCCGGAGCCGACCTCGCCCTGCAGCAGGCGGTGCATCGGCCGGGAGCGGGCCAGGTCCTCGCCGATCTCGGCCATGGCGCGGTCCTGCGCCTTGGTCGGGGTGAACGGCAGGCTCGCCAGGAGCTGCTCGGTGAGCGGGCCGTCGCTCCGCAACGGGTGGCCGCCCTCGCCGTCGCTGATGGCGCGGCGGCGCAGGGCCAGGCCGACCTGGAGCACGAGCAGCTCGTCGTAGACCAGCCGGCGCCGTGCCCGGTCGGCCGCGGCCAGGTCGGACGGGCGGTGGATGACCTCCATCGCCTCGGCCCTGCCGACCAGGCGGTGGGCCTGGCGGAGCCGCTCGGGCAGGAAGTCGGGCAGGGGGCCGTGGTGGTCGAGGAGCTGGCCGATGACCCGCCGGAGCCGGCCCGAGGAGACGTCCTTGGTGGCCGGGTAGACGGCGATCACCTCGTTGGCGAAGCCCTCCGCCTCGTCGCTCTCGCGCAGCACCTCGTAGCCGGGGTTGGCCATGGTGAGCCGGCCGGACCGCCACTCCAGCTTGCCGGAGAACGCGGCCAGGGTCCCGACCGGCAGGCGGCTGCCGTGCCACGGCTGGTTGAACCAGGTGCACGACCACACCCCGCTGCCGGCCGCGTCGGCGACGCGGATCTCAAGGATCCGCAGGTTGCGGCGCGGCTGCTTCTTGACCAGGTGCTTGACCGTGCCGGTGAGGGTGACGACCGCGCCCTTCTTGGCATGGGCCAGGTCGGTCAGCTCGCCGCGGGTGAGGTAGCGGCGCGGGTAGTGCTCGAGGAGGTCGCGGACGCTCTGGTAGCCGAAGGACTGCTCCAGGACGCCGGCCAGCCGGCTCGTCTCGGCCGCCTTGGCCAGCGGCACGCCGAGCGGGTCGACCCCGCCTGACCGTGCCGCCTTGGCGCCCCTCGTCTCCACCACGCGGGCAGTATAGGGGCGCGGGAGGACACGGCAGGAGACCGCGTTGCCCAGCTTGGAAGGGCCGTGCTACCGTTCCTGCTGCGCTGCGCCCGCCGAGCGTTTCGCCTGCCTGGGCGCGCGCTTCTCTTTCGAGCTTCTACGTGAGGACTGGATCATGGCCGCCGTCTGCGACATCTGCGGCAAGCACCCGGGCTTCGGCATGTCGGTGAGCTTCTCCCACAAGCGCAACCCGCGCCGCTGGAACCCCAACATCCAGCGCATCAAGATCCTGGAGGGCCGCACCCCCAGGCGCCGCAACGTCTGTACCTCCTGCATCAAGGCCAACAAGGTGCGCCGCGCCGTCTAGCGCGCCGGCTTGACACCCGTACCTCGGTACCGGGCTACAGTCCGGTCATGCGCATTGGTGAGGTCGCCGAGCTGGCCGGGGTCAACGTCGAGACGCTGCGGTACTACGAGCGCCGCGGGCTGCTGGCGGCGCCGGAGCGGAGCCCGGCGGGTCACCGCGCCTACGACGAGGACGCGGTGCGGTTCGTCCGGGCGATCAAGGAGGCGCAGGGCCTCGGCTTCACGCTCGCCGAGATCGAGGAGCACCTGCGGCTGGCGCGGCGGCCGGGCGGCCGCGCTCGTTCGCCAGGGCGACCCTCGACCTGACCGACGCGGGGCGGGCGGTGCTGGCCGGCACGGCCGACCGGGTCGCGCTGCTCGGGATCGACCGCTGGGTCGGCGGCACCCACCTGCGACCCGGCCGCCTCTGGCGCTGGGACCGCTGGTCCGGCCGCGTGGTCGCCGAGCCGGGCGTGGAGTAGGCGGCGGCGCGCTATCCTCCTGCGCGTAGAGCGTGGCTGGCGCATCCGCCGGGGAGGTCGAGCTGTACCAGCGCGATTACCTGATGCGCCAGATCGAGCAGGCGGCGCAGGCGCTCGCGCGCATCCTGCAGGCCGCCAAGGGCGGCCGGCGCGACGAGGCCCTCGGCATGTTCGAGGAGGCCTACAAGCCGCTCGTCGGGGTGAGCGGGCGGGTCGTCGCCGCCCTCGACGAGCAGCAGCTCCTCACCCTGATGACCTCGGGGTCGGCGCCCGACCCGCGGCGCATCGGGGTGGCCGTCGAGCTGCTCATCGCCGAGGCCGACCTCCAGGCCGAGGAGGGCCAGCAGCGGCAGGCGGCCGCGAACTACCGGCGCGCTCTCGGCCTGGTCGCCTACCTCGCCAGCCACCTGGGCCGCCTGCCCGACGGCAACCTGGCCCGCAAGCTGGCCGACCGGGCCGGGACGCTCGCCCTCACCCCGGGCCAGCGCCTGCACCTGGCCCGGTTGCACGAGGCGCTCGGGCAGTACGGGGATGCCGAGGACATCGTGTTCGAGATCCTCGACGACGACCCGGACTCGACCGAGGCGGTCGACCACGGCATCGCCTTCTACCAGCGCCTGCTCGCCCTGAGCGACGACGAGCTGGAGGCCGGCAACCTGCCAAGGGACGAGGTCCGCGCCGCGCTCACCGAGCTCCTGCGCAAGTAGGTCCCCGACGACCCCGCCGGCGACACCACCAGGTCCGCGGGCCGCCGGCCCCGCTGAACCGAGGTGGGCCGGCAGGTCCAGCCCAAATCAGGGTCAAGCCCTGCGAAGTGGGGTCAAGCACAGGTCGAGCCTGACCCCACTTTGGTGGAGTTCGACCCTGGCCAGCCGCGAAGGGACGGCTGCACCGCTCCGCGCGGTCGTGCCTCGGTCAGCCCTCGGGTTCGGGAGGGGGCAGCGCCGGCAGCGGGCCGTCGGCGAGGGCGCGCAGCAACGCGGCGGGGCGGAAGTCTCCGGCCAGCAGCTCCTCGGGGGTGCGCCAGGCCAGCTCGACGAGCTGCCGGTCTCCTCCCTGCTTGCCTGGCGTGGCGGGCAGGTGCTGGTCCGGGTCGTCCGTCTGGCCGGTGAACACCACCTCGAAGCGGCCCCGCGCGGGGAGGTCCTGGAGCCACACCACCCCGGCGATGGTGACCCGCAGGCCGGTCTCCTCGGCCAGCTCGCGCCTGGCCGCGTCCTCCAGGCGCTCGTCGGGCTCGGCCTTGCCGCCGGGCAGGCACCAGAAGTCCTCCTCCGGGTGACGGTGGTGGGCGGCGAGGACCCGGCCGCCGTGTGTCAGCAGCACCCTGGCGACCAGGTCGCTGGAGCGCCGCGCCACCGCTCAGCCCTCGTACGGGCCCTGGCCGTAGGGCCAGGTGTGGGGTGCCGGATGGCTGGGGCCGCCGGGGCGGAGCAGGCCGGCGGCGCGGAAGCGCCAGGCGTGGTCGGTCGGCCCGACGCCCTTGCCGAGCGGGAAGCTGCCGGCCAGGGCGCCGTTCAGGTACTGCTTGGCGGCGCGGGTCGCGGTCGGGACGTCCATGCCGCTGGCCAGGTTGGCGGCGATCGCCGAGGCGAGCGTGCAGCCGGTGCCGTGGGTGTTGGGCGTCGCCAGCCGGGGCGCCTCGAGCCAGATCGCCTGCCGGCCGTCCCAGAGCAGGTCGGCGGCCTCGTCACCGTGGAGGTGCCCGCCCTTGACCAGCACCCAGGCCGGACCGAGGGCGTGGACGGCTCGGGCGGCCGACTCCATGCCGGCCCGGTCGCTGACCTCCACGCCGGTCAGCAGCCGGACCTCACCGAGATTGGGCGTGACCACCGTGGCCAGCGGCAGCAGCCGCGCCTTGAGGACGTCGACGGTGTCGGGGTGGAGCAGCGGGTCGCCGTGCTTGGAGGCGGCGACCGGGTCGACCACCAGGCGGTCGAACGCGAAGCGTTCGCAGGCGTCGGCCACCGTCTCCACGATCGGGGCGGAGGCGAGCATGCCGGTCTTGACCGCGTCCACGCCGATGTCGGTGACCACCGACTCGATCTGCTCGAACACCGCCCGGGGTTCCAGCTCGTAGAAGCCCTGCACGCCGACCGAGTTCTGCACGGTCACCGCGGTGACCGCCGACATGCCGTGGACCCCGTGGGCCAGGAAGGTCTTCAGATCCGCCTGGATGCCGGCCCCGCCGCCGGAGTCAGACCCCGCGATCGTGAGCACCCTGACTGGTACCACGCTGCACCCTCCTCGCCGCCCTCCCTGCGGGGCAGTCGACTACTCCGACTTGGCTCGGAGCTGCGCCTGGAGCGACTTGAAGTCGTCGGACTGGGTGAGGGGCATCAGCGAGAGCAGCTTGCCGACGTCGCCGCTCGCCTTCATCTTGCCGGTCATGAAGGCGACGTTCGGGTTCAGGTCGCCCTGCTGGATCTTCACGCTGGTGTCGTAGCTCATCCGGAGGCTGAAGTCGGCGTCGGGCAGCTCGCCCAGCTTGGCCTCTTGCAGCTTGCCGCCGACCAGGACCCAGTAGTAGCTGATGTCGCCCTCGGGGCCGCCGCTGACCACGTACTGGATGCGGGCGTTGGCGTTGGGCCGGTCGGCGAAGCTCTGCGAGATGCGTACGGTCTCGTCGAGGAACTCCTGGGACAGGTACTTCATCTCCCACCACTCCCCGTGGATGTCCGGGCTCCGCCGCCCGTGCTGGACGGAGCCTAGCCGCCGCGTTGGACCCGCTCCAGCCCGGAGCTCAGCCGCGGCCGTGGCGCAGCCGCATCGACCGCTTCACCATCGGGATCAGGCTCTTTGGGCGCTGGAAGCTGGTGAGCACGAACGGCAGCGGGAAGCGCTGCCTGGTGGTGGCCTTGACCCAGCTGAACTCGCGCAGCCCCTCCTCGCCGTGGATGCGCCCGAAGCCGGACTCCCCCACCCCGCCGAACGGCAGCGCCGGCACCGCGGCCACCATCTGCACCGCGTTGATGCTGGTCATGCCGGCCTTGATGGCGGCGGCCAGGCGGTCGGCATGGCGCTTGCCGTACACCGCCGAGGCGAGGCCGTAGCCGCTGGCGTTGGCGCGCGCGACCGCCTCGTCGCCGTCGGCCACCCGGATGATCGGCAGCACCGGCCCGAAGGTTTCCTCCCGCATCACCAGCGCGTCCTCGGGCACGTCCACCAGCACGACCGGGTCGACGAACGGCGGCCGGACCGAGGACACTCCGCCCACCACCGCCTTGGCGCCACGGGCGAGCGCGTCCTCGAGGTGGCGCCGGATCACCTCGACCTGCTTGGGCAGGGTGACCGGGCCGATGGCGGCGTCGGGCTCGGGGCCGGCGCGCACCGGAGCGGCCAGCTCCACCGCCTTGGCGACGAAGCGGTCGTAGACCGCCGCGGTGGCGTAGACGCGCTCGATGCCGATGCAGGTCTGGCCGGCGTTGGCGCAGCCGCCCCAGACCGCCGCCGCGGCGGCGGCGTCCACGTCGGCGTCGTCGTCGACGATCATCACGTCTTTGCCGCCCAGCTCCAGCAGCACCGGGGTGAGGGTATCGGCGCAGGCGGCCATGACCTTGCGGCCGGTCGCCGGTGCGCCGGTGAAGGCGACCTTGTCAACGCCTGACCGGCACAGCGCCTCGCCGGTGGCGCCGAAGCCGGTCACCAGCTGCAGCACGGGCTGGTCGGGCACGACCTCGGCGAACGCGTCGACCAGCCACCGTCCCACCACCGGGGTCTGCTCGCTCGGCTTGAACACCACCGCGTTGCCGGCGGCGAGGGCATAGCCGATCGAGCCCATCGGGGTGAACAGCGGGTAGTTCCACGGGCCGATCACGCCGACCACCCCGAGGGGCCGGTAGGAGACCCAGGCGGCGTGGTTGCGGGCCAGCAGGGTGGTCTCGACGCGGCGGCGGCCGAGCACCTTGCCGGCCCGGCGGGCGGCCCAGTCGAGGTGGTCGGCGACCAGGATCACCTCGGTGAGCGCGTCCACGATGGGCTTGCCGTTCTCGTGGTGGATCAGCTCGCAGAGCTCGTCGGAGCGGCGCACCAGCAAGGTCTTGAACGCCTTCAGGCGCCGCTCGCGCCCGTCGGCGCCGAGTCCCTCCCACCAGGTGGCCGCCGCGCGGGCGCGCTCGACCGCCGCGGCGACCGCCTCGGGGCCGTCGACCGGGAAGGTCCCGACCACCTCGCCGGTGGCGGGGTTGCGGGAGGTGAAGGTCTCGCCGGTGTCGGTCTGCGCCGCTTGGGTGATGGCCATGGTATGGCTCCGTTTCCGGCAAGATACGGATGGACCGGCAGGTGGGTGAACGGTCACACCGGTCAGAGGTCGCTGTCAATCGGGCGGTGGGCGAGGTGGGAGCGGAGCGGGCGCGGGCCGACGTGGTGGTGGTCGGCGCCGGGCTGGCGGGGCTGAGCGCCGCCCGGCTGCTGGTCGCGGCCGGGCTGGACGTCACCGTGCTGGAGGCCCGCCGGCGGGTCGGCGGCCGCACCCTGACCCGCTGGACCTCGGACGGCACCCTGCTCGACGTCGGCGCCCAGTGGATCGGCCCGACCCAGGACCGCATCGCCGCCCTGGCCGCCAGCGTCGGGGTGACCAGCTTCCCCAGCTTCGACAGCGGCGACCACGTGGTCGTGAGGGCCGGGAAGCGCTGGCGCGCCGCGGGGCTCTTCGACGCCGACGAGCAGCTCCGCCAGACGGTCACCGCCGCCTGGAGGGCGCTGGACGAGGCCGCCGCCCAGGTGCCGCTCGAGGCGCCTTGGACCGCCGCGGACGCGGCCGCCTGGGACGCGCAGACGGCCGAGAGCTGGATCCTCGCCCAGACGGGCTCCGAGCCGGCCAGGGAGCTGCTGCGCATGTCGATCCGTGGCACCCACGCGATCGAGCCGCGCGAGGTCTCGCTGCTGCACGTGCTGTTCCACCTCCACGCGGCCGGCGGTCTCGGCCGGGTGGTGGCCACGAGCGGCGGCGCGCAGGACAGCCGCTTCCGCGAGGGCGCCCAGGCGGTGTCGACCCGGCTGGCGGGCGAGCTCGGCGACCGGGTGGTGCTCGGCGCGGCGGTCCGGGAGGTCGAGCAGGACGGCGCCGGCGTGCGGGTGGAAGCCGGCGATCACCAGGTCAGCGCCTGCCGCGCCATCCTGGCGCTGCCGCCGACGCTGGCGGGACGGATCGCCTACCGGCCGGCCATGCCAGGCTGGCGTGACCAGCTCACCCAGCGGGTGCCGATGGGCAGCGTGATCAAGTTCCACGCGATCTACGACGAGCCGTTCTGGCGCCCGGACGGGCTGTCGGGGCAGGTGGTGGCGGACAGCGGCGCGGTCCGCTTCACCTACGACAACTCGCCGGAGTCGGGCCGGCCAGGGGTGCTGGTCGCGTTCGTGGAGGGCGACGACGCCCGCCGGCTCGGCCGCGAGGACGCGGCCGAGCGGCGCACGGTGGTCCTCGGCGAGCTCGCCGCTCACCTGGGCGGGCGTGCTGGCCGGCCGCGGGAGCTGGTGGAGCAGGTCTGGGCGGACGAGGAGCACTCGGGCGGCTGCTACGCCGGCTACTTCCCGCCCGGGGTGTGGACCTCGTACGGCGCCGCCCTGCGCGCGCCGGTCGGCCGGCTCCACTGGGCCGGCACGGAGACCGCCACGGTCTGGACCGGCTACATGGACGGGGCGGTCCGCTCCGGCGAGCGCGCCGCCGCCGAGGTGCTCGCCGAGATGTGACGCACCCGGGGGCCCCTGCCTACACCTCGACTTCGTGGCCGTCCTGGGACCAGCGGGTGTGGAAGCTGCCCTCCCGGTCGGTGCGCCGGTAGGTGTGCGCCCCGAAGAAGTCGCGGAGCCCCTGGAGCAGGTTGGCGGGCAGGCGCTCGCGCCGGTAGCCGTCGTAGTAGGACAGCGACGACGAGAAGGCGGGGACCGGCACGCCCAGGTCGACCGCGGTCGCCACCACCCGCCGCCAGGCGTCCTGCGCGCCGGCCACGGCGTCGGTGAAGTACTCCGCCAGCAGTAGGTTCGAGAGCCGCGGGTCGCGCTCGTAGGCCTCGCGGATGCGGTCGAGGAAGCGCGCCCTGATGATGCAGCCGCCACGCCAGATGGTGGCCATGGCGCCGGGGTCGACGTCCCAGCCGTACTCCTCGGATGCCGCCGCCAGCTGTTCGAAGCCCTGCGCGTAGGCGACCACCTTGGAGGCGTAGAGGGCGTCGCGCACGTCGGCGACCAGCCGGTCGCCCGCTGCCGTGGTGGCCTTCCTGGCCGGGCCGTGCAGCACGCCTGACGCGACCACCCGGTCGGCCTTGCGGGCCGAGAGCATGCGGGCGAACACCGCCTCGGTGATGCCGGTCACCGGGACGCCGAGCTCCAGCGCGGAGCTCACCGTCCAGCGGCCGGTCCCCTTCTGCTCGGCCTCGTCCAGGATCACGTCGACCAGTGGCCGGCCGCTGGTCTGGTCGACCTTGGCGAGCACCTTGGCGGTCGTCTCGATCAGGAACGACTCGAGGTCGCCCTGGTTCCACTCGGCGAACACGCCGGCCAGCTCGGCCGCGCCCAGCCCGAGGCCCTGCCCGAGCAGGTCGTAGGCCTCGGCGATGAGCTGCATGTCGGCGTACTCGATGCCGTTGTGGACCATCTTCACGTAGTGCCCGGCGCCGTCCGGCCCCACGTGGACGCAGCACGGCACCCCGTCGACCTTGGCGGCGACGGCGGTCAGCACCTGCTCGACCGCGGCGTAGCCCTCCCTGGAGCCGCCCGGCATGATGCTCGGCCCGTTGAGGGCGCCCTCCTCGCCGCCGGAGATGCCGGCGCCGATGAAGTGCAGGCCGCGCTCTGCCAGGTCCCGCTCGCGCCGGCGGGTGTCCTCGAACCAGGAGTTGCCGCCGTCGATCAGCACGTCGCCCGGCTCCAGGTGGGGGGCGAGCTCGTCGATCACCGCGTCCACCGCCGGGCCCGCCTTGACCATGATGAGGATGCGGCGCGGCCTGGCGAGCGCGCCGGTCAGCTCGGCGACCGACCTGGCGCCGCCGATCGGGCCCTCGTCGCCGTGCTGGGCCAGCAGCTCCTCGGTGCGGGCGGTGGTGCGGTTGTGGACCACGATCGGGATGCCGTGGCGGGCGACGTTGCGGGCGAGGTTCTGGCCCATCACGGCCAGGCCGGTGAGGCCGAACTCGGCGGTGCCAGCCAAGGTGTGCGCTCCTCAGGTCGGACGCTGTGCCCCTCCACGGGGCCGGGCTCACCGCATGGTAGTGGGTCAGCGCTCCGCCACGAAGAGCGTCTGGAGGCCGCGGGCGACCGGGCCGTGTCGGTCGTGGATGGTCGACTCGGCCAGGCCGCTGCCACCGGCGTCCACGGTGGTGCGGGCGTCAAGGCAGATCCACTCCCCGGCTGGTTCGCGCTGGAGGTGGACGGTGAGGTCGGGGTTGACGAACAGGTAGCGCCGATAGTCGAGCACCGCGCTCACGCCGTTGCCGGAGTCGGCCACGATCAGCACCCTGGTCAGCGGCGACGGCTCCTCGCCCGGGAGCAGCGGGTAGCGCATGCGCAGCCAGACCGTCGCCGGTCCCTGGTCGAGGAACGACCCGGCCAGGAAGCGCCACTCCATGGCGGTGTGGTAGCCGACCTCGGCACCGGTGGAGAAGAACGGCTGCCGCACGCCGTGCTCGGGGCCGACCGGCGGCGGCCCGGCGCCGTCCAGGCCGTCGGGCAGGCGCAGCTCGGCGCGGCGGACCCGCAACGCCACCGCCCGAACGACCTCGGTCCCACCGGCCCGCATGGTGGCCTCGACCAGCTCCACCCGGCGCCCGCCGCGGACCACCCTGGTGGCGATCTCGATCGGGGCGATCGGTACCGGACGGACGATGTCGTAGGTGATCCTGGCGGTGCGGAGGCCAGCGCCGCCGGCCTGCTCCACCGCGCGGCCGAGCAGCGCGGCGGGCGGGCCGGCATGCTGCAAACCGGGGTCCCAGGGGCCTCTGGTCAGCTCGGTGGGCTCGAACCCGCCCTGCCTGGGCAGGTAGAACGCCTCCGCCATGCCGGCTCCTCCGCCGTGACCGCCACGGCCGTCAACGCTACCGCAGCGCCGTTGGCGCCGGTCGCCAGGGTCCGTGAGAGAGTTGGCCGACGCCGAGCAGGGGGAGGGCCTGGACATGGAGCTGCGCATCTTCACCGAGCCGCAGCAGGGCGCGAGCTACGAGCAGCTCCTGAGGATGGCGAAGGCGGCCGAGGAGGCCGGCTTCGCCGCCTTCTTCCGCTCCGACCATTTCCTGCGCATGGGACCGGGCGACGGGCTGCCCGGCCCCACCGACTCGTGGGTCACCCTGGCCGGGCTCGCCGTCCAGACGAGCCGCATCCGCCTGGGCACGCTGGTCAGCTCGGCCACCTTCCGCTTCCCCGGCATGCTGGCGGTCCAGGCCGCCCAGGTCGACGTGATGAGCGGCGGCCGCGTCGAGCTGGGGCTGGGCACCGGCTGGTTCGAGGAGGAGCACCGTGCCTACGGCGTGCCGTTCCCGCCGCTCGGCGAGCGGTTCGACCGGCTGGAGGAGCAGCTGGCGATCATCACCGGGATGTGGACCACGCCGGTGGGCGAGCGCTTCTCGTTCTCCGGCCGCCACTACACCCTGGCGGACTGCCCGGCGCTGCCGAAGCCTTCGCGGCAGCCGCGGCCGCCGGTGATCGTCGGCGGCCTCGGTGCGCGCCGCACCCCCCGGCTGGCCGCCCGCTTCGCCGACGAGTTCAACCTCAGCTTCGTCCCGCTCGACGCCACCGAGCTGCAGTTCCAGCGGGTCCGCCAGGCCTGCGAGCAGGCCGGCCGCGACCCGGCCAGCCTGCGCATGTCGGTCGGCCAGACGGTCTGCTGCGGCCGCAACGAGGCCGAGCTGGCCAAGCGTGCCGCCAACATCGACCGTGAACCCGGCGAGCTGCGCGAGAGCGCGGTGGCCGGCACTCCCGAGGAAGTCGTCACCCGCCTGCGTGCCTTCGGCGACCTCGGCGCCGAGCGCTTCTACCTCCAGATCCTGGACGTCGACGACCTCGACCACCTGGCCCTCCTCGCCGAGGAGGTCATGCCCCAGGTGGCGTAGCGGGACCAGCTGTGAACAGCTCGATCTGGGCGTTGTTGCCTGGCGCGCCGGCGAGGCGTGCGTCGCAGGTGACCAGAGGGATGTCGAGGGCCTCGCTGAGGGCGACGAAGGCGCCGTCGTAGGCGCTCAGGTTGTGGCGCAGCGCCCAGATGCGGTCGGCCAGTGGAAGGTGCGGGTAGCGCACGATGACGAGGTCGGCGAAGTCGACGCGGGCGTCGGCGGCGCGGTCCTCGGTCAGGCGGCCGGTGGCCACCAGCCGGCGCAGCACGTGCAGCAGCTCGACGTCCAACAGGTAGGGCGCGTGCAGGTCGCCGTCGTCGCCGAGGCGCGCGAGCAGCCGACGGTCCGGCGGGCGGCCGACGAGCGCGGCGAGCACCGCCGAGGTGTCGACGACCAGCATCCCTACTGCCGGTCCCGCCAGGAGCGCACGCCGGCCACGAGGTCGTCGGTCGACGCACCGCCGTGCCTGGCTTCCGCGCGAGCGAGGACGTCCGCCACCGGCGGTCGTTCCGCCACCCGGGTCAGCTCGCCGAGCAGGTAGTCGGAGAGGGACTGCCCGGCCGCCGCCGCCCGGGTGCGCAGTGCGCGATGCACGTCGTCCGGCACGTTGCGGATCTGGATCGTCCTGGGCATGCCGCTACCCTACACCCAATCTGCATGCGCCACACCCAACATGCAGCACGTGGCGTAGCCGTGGTCAGGGGCGGAAGTGGTCGTAGGCCAGGCCGGTGAGGGGGCGCTCGCCGGTGGCGGTGCGGTGTACCCGCCGGGTGGGGTCGGCGGTGAACCGGCCGCAGACCGTGACGCCGGGCACGATGATCCCGGGGGGCAGGGCGGCGGCCAGCACGTAGTCCTCGCCGCCGGCGAGGGCGAGCTCGACCGGGTCGAGGCCGAGCAGGGCGGCCGCCTCGGCGACGCCGGGCGCGACCGGGAGGGCGTCGTCGTCCACTTCGACGCCGGCGCCGGAGGCCTCGGCCAGGTGCAAGGCGTCGCCGGCGAGGCCGTCGGAGACGTCGACCATGGCGGTGGCGCCGGCGGCGGCGAGGCGACGGCCGGCGGCGAGCTGCGGCTCCGGGCGGCGGTGGGCGGCGGCCAGCGCGGGGAACCGGCCGAGCAGGGCGCCGGCGGGCTGGTCGTCCCGGCGGAGCAGGGCGAGACCGGCGGCGGCGGCGCCGAGCGGGCCGCTCACCGCCAACCGGTCGCCGGGACGGGCGCCGGCCCTGGTGACCGCGTGCTCCGCCTCGCCGATCGCCGTCACCGCCAGTGACAGCGCCGGCCCGGCCGAGGTGTCGCCACCGGCCAGCGCGACCGAGTACGCCCGGCAGGCGTCGCGGAGCCCGGCGTAGACCCGGTCGAGCAGCTCGCTGCCGGTCGCGGGCCCCACGGTCAGGGCGACCACCAGCCAGCGCGCCTCGGCGCCCATAGCGGCCAGGTCGGAGAGGTTGACCGCGACCGCCTTCCAGCCCCAGTCCTCCGGCTCGGACAGCGCGGCGGAGAAGTGGTGGCCGGCGACCAGGACGTCGGTGGTGACCACCAGCCGGCGGCCAGGGGTCGGCCGCAGCACGGCGGCGTCGTCGCCGACCCCGACCTCCACGCCCGCCGCCGCCGGGAGCCCGGCGGTGAGCCGCCCGATCAGGCCGAACTCGCCCAGCTCGGCGAGGGACGGCCCGGCCGGAGGCTCGGCGCCCGCGTCCGTCCCGTCGTGCCCGCCGGTCAGGTGACCGCCTTCACGATGGCCTCGTCCAGGCCGGGGAAGCCGGCCAGGTAGGCGGCGCGCTCGGCCTTGAGCTGCTCGACCCGCTGGTTGTACTCGTCCATGCGGCCCTGGCGCTCGTAGAGGCGGCGCGGCTGGAGTAGCTCGGGGTCGTCGACGCCGGGGACGTCGCTGGCCACCTGGTAGCCGAAGTCAGGGTCCTCGTCCCAGGTGATGGCGCCCTCGGCGATGCCCTTGACGATCGCCGAGGAGTGCGGGATGCGGACCTTCTTGGAGCGGTCGTCGTCGTCAGGGCCCCCGACCCGTCCGGTGTTCAGCAGGTAGGCCTCGAGCGGGTGGGTCTCGAGCAGCTCGGCCAGGCGGTTGCCCTGCTGCTCGTGACGGAGCGGGAAGAACGGGTTGGTGCCTGGCACCCGCAGGGCCTTGCCCTCCTCGGCCTTGCCGCCGGCGGAGGTGCCCTGGGTCTCGCCGAGCATGAAGTAGCCGGCCGCGTGCGCCACGTCGAGCCTGGCCACGCCGGGAATGATGTTGTCGTTGCGGTTGAGGATCAGCAGGAACGACGCCGGCGGTACCTCGTCGGCCGGGTAGTTGTCGATCGAGCGCATGTTGAACACGGCCCGGCCGTTCTTGGTGTAGGAGGTGTCGAAGAAGTCCACCTCGCTGCCGTGCTGGGAGACGTTCTCCAGGTAGGCGTCGGGGCGGGTGACGGCGCCGTGGATGGCGGGCTCGTCCTCGGCCGAGAGGGCGAAGGTCTTGGCGAAGCAGCCGTCCTCGGTGGAGACGATCTGCCCGCCAGGGAACAGGCCGATGAAGTCGTCCTGGACCGCCTGGGAGCCGTTCTGCTTGGTGAACGTGGTGGTGGTCTTGCCGGTGCCCGACAGCCCCACGATCAGCATGGTCCGCAGGCCGCTGGCGGTCGGGATCACCTTGCAGCCGGCGTGCATGGCCAGGCCGCCGCCCTCGTAGACGCGTTTGTTCCACATGCGCAGGCCGCCCTTTTTGGACTCCCCGAAGTAGTCCGAGTTGAGGACCCGCGTCACCCCCGCCTCCAGGTCGACGGCGATCACCCGGTCGTCCGGGTAGCCGGGGGCGGCCAGGTTGGGGGTGTAGATGATGGTGATCTCGGGCTCGTGGTCGGCCCCGGCGTCGTCGACCGGGTCGTAGTAGAGGTAGCGCTGCATCCCGGCGACGTTGGCGTTGGCCTTCTCCATGATCAGCCGGGCCGGCGCGCGGTAGGGGCCGGCGTGGCCGATGAACCCGTCGACCACCACCATGTCCCGCTCGCGCATGTAGTTGTCCTGGATGGCCGCGATGCGGGCGCCCTCTCCACGGTCGACCGTCTGGTCGGAGTGCTCATCGGGCCGGTCGGTGACGATGTAGGTCGAGCCTTTGGAGCGGGCCAGCACCCGCGTCTGGACGTTGACGTTGCCGTACCTGGTCTGCCGTGCCTGCGGCATCTCGTCGGTGAACGCCCGCAACTCTTCCTCGCTCGGACGGAACGCGATCGATCTGGCGGCGAGGTTCAGGCGGTCCGGGGGTGCGCTCGACATCTTCGATGCCTCCAGATTGCGGGTACGACGACATTGCCGGTGCGGTCTGGGTGCCGGAGAGACCACCAGTCTACCGTCGAGGCGATACCCGCCATTGCAGACAGGCAAGCACCTCCTCGTCGGTGACCTGCGGGAAGCTCACGAACCCCTGGGCCACGGCCACGTACGGCTCCGGGGTCTCCAGCACGACCACCTCGTCGACCATTGGGTCGAGGCGCTCGGCCAGGCCGGCGGGACCGACCGGCACCGCCACCACCACCCTGCTGGCGCCGGCCGTGCGGCACCAGCTCGCCGACGCCATGCAGGTCCATCCGGTGGCCACACCGTCGTCGACCAGCACGGCGGTGCGTCCCGCCAGGGCGGGTGGCGGCCGGTCGCCGCGGTAGGCGGCGGTGCGCCTGGCCACCTCCGCCCGCTGCTGCTCGACCTCGGCTTGGAGCGCCGCCCGGTCGATCCCGAGCCGTTCCACCGCGTCCCGGTCGATCGCCTCGACGCCGTCGGCCACCGCGCCGATGGCCAGCTCCGGGTTGCCAGGCGCGCCCAGCTTGCGCGGCACCACCACGTCCAGGGGCGCACCGAGGCGGCGGGCGACGCGGGCGGCCACCACCACCCCGCCACGCGGGATGCCGAGGATGGTGACCGGCTCGACGAGCCGCTCGCCCAGGACCTCGGCCAGCCGGTCGCCGGCCTCGACCCGGTCGGCGAACGGGCGTGGGCCTAGGGGCGGAACCGCGTCCCTCCCCGGCTCGACATCGTGCGTCGCACCTCCCACGCTCGGGACGTCCCCGGGCCCCAGGGGCCGGGCCGACGATACTACCTCGGCGCCGGGAGAGCGATGCGCCGCCACACCGTCTACCTGCACTCTTCCCGCAGGTCAGCTGGCTGGGTTTCCTTGGCATGCCCTAGCTGCTTGTGTAGCATGCGGACAGGCTTTCGCCGTGGAGCGGCCAGCCCTCTGGGAACCGTAGCCCCTTTGGGAACCCACGCCAGCCAGCGGCGGCTCGGCAACGCCAAGGAGGTCGGTGCTCGTGGTGACGGCGTACATCCTCATCCAGACAGAGGTCGGCAAGGCGGCCCAGGTCGCCAAGGAGATCGCGGAGATCAAGGGCGTCCAGCAGGCGGAGGACGTCACCGGCCCCTACGACGTGATCGTCCGGGCCGAGGCGGCCAACGTCGACGACCTTGGCAAGCTCGTGGTCGCGCGGGTGCAGGCGGTGGACGGCATCACCCGGACCCTCACCTGCCCGGTGGTGCACCTGTAAGCACGCAACCGGCGCTCGACCGCGCCGCTGCGCGGCTAGCCGCGCAGCTCCCCCACCACGTGGTCGACCGCCCTGGTCAGGATCTCGAGATCGTCCGGCTCGACCGCCGGGAACATGCCGAAGCGCAGCTGGTTGCGGCCCAGCTGCCGGTACGGCTCGGTGTCGACGATGCCGTTGGCCCGTAGCACCGCCGACACCGCGGCGGCGTCGACGCCCTGGTCGAGGTCGACCGTTGCCACGGTGGCGCTGCGCATCGCCGGGTCGGTCACGAACGGCGTGGCGTAGTCGCTCGCCTCAGCCCAGCCGTAGACCACCGCCGCCGACTCCTGGCAGCGCTTGGTCGCCCACGCCAGCCCACCCTGCCGGTTGAGCCAGTCGACCTGGTGGACGAACAGGAACAAGGTGGCAAGGGCCGGCGTGTTGTAGGTCTGGTCGGCGCGGCTCGCCGCGAGCGCCAGCCGCAGGCTCAGGGACGGCGGGATCCAGCGGTCGGAGGCTGCGATCGCCGCGGTCCTGGCGACCGCGTCCGGTGACAGGAGCGCGACCCAGAGGCCGCCGTCGGACCCGAAGGACTTCTGCGGGGCGAAGTAGTAGACGTCGAAGGCGGCCGGGTCGACCGGCAGGCCCCCTGCCGCCGAGGTCGCGTCGACGCAGACCAGCCCGCCGGCTCCCGCGGGCCGGCGCACCGGCATCGCCACCCCGGTCGAGGTCTCGTTGTGGGTGAGCGCGTACAGGTCGACGCCCGCGTCCGGCCGCGGCGCTGGGTGAGAGCCGTACGGCGCCTCGATCACCTGCGGCTCGGCCAGGTGCGGCGCGGCCGCGGCCGCCGCGGCGAACTTCGACGAGAACTCGCCGAAGACCAGGTGCTGGCTGCGCCGTTCGATCAGCGAGCACACGGCCACGTCCCAGAAGACGGTGGAGCCGCCGTTGCCGAGGGCGACCTCGTACCCCCTGGGCAGGTCGAACAGCTCGGCGAGCCCGGCCCGCAAGCGGCCGACGATGGCGCGGACGCCGGCCTGGCGGTGGCTGGTGCCGAGGTAGGTGGGAGCGGCGGTGGCCAGGTCGGCGACGGCCTCCTGACGCACCTTGGACGGGCCCGAGCCGAACCGCCCGTCGCGCGGGCGGAGCCGGTCGGGCAGGGTGATCGCGGCTGGCTGGCTGGTCATGGCCAGAGCTTGCCACACCTGCCAACCTATGGGGGTTCGCACCAGCCGCCGAGGAGGCCATCGCCGCATGCCCGAGCAGCGCATCTCCGCCCGTGTCGCCGCCATCGCCGAGTCGGCCACGCTGGCCGTCGACGCCAAGGCGAAGGCGCTCAAGGCGGCCGGCGAGGACGTGATCGGGTTCGGCGCCGGCGAACCCGACTTCCCCACCCCGGCCCACGTGGTCGAGGCGGCGGTCCGCGCCTGCCGCGTCCCGCGCTTCCATCACTACACGCCAGCGGGCGGCCTGCCGGAGCTGCGCGCGGCCGTGGCCGCCAAGACCGCGCGCGACTCGGGTCTCGACGTCAGCGCCGCCCAGGTGCTCGTCACCAACGGCGGCAAGCACGCCATCTACCAGGCGTTCGCCACCCTGCTGGATCCGGGTGACGAGGTGCTGCTGACCGCCCCGTACTGGGTCACCTACCCCGAGGCGGTCGCGCTCGCCGGCGGGGTTCCCGTGGTGGTGGAGACCACCGCCGCGACCGGCTTCCGGGCGAGCGTGGAGCAGCTCGAGGCGGCCCGCACGCCCCGCACCAAGGCGCTGGTGTTCGTCTCCCCCTCCAACCCGACCGGTGCGGTCTACCCGGGCGAGGAGATCGCCGCGATCGGGCGGTGGGCCGTCGAGCACGGCATCTGGGTGGTCTGTGACGAGATCTACGAGCACCTGGTCTACGGGGACAACCGCTTCCACTCCATGCCGGTGCTGGTGCCCGAGCTGGCCGACCGCTGCGTGGTGGTCAACGGGGTGGCCAAGAGCTACGCCATGACCGGCTGGCGGGTGGGCTGGATGATCGGCCCGGCCGACGTGGTCCGTGCCGCCACCAACCTGCAGTCGCACCTCACCTCCAACGTCGCCAACGCGTCCCAGGCCGCCGCGGTGGCGGCACTCGAAGGCGACCAGGGCGAGGTGGCGGTGATGCGGGCCGCGTTCGACCGTCGCCGGCGGCGCATCCACGAGCTGCTGGCGGCCATCCCGGGGGTGGAATGCGTCGAGCCGCAGGGCGCCTTCTACGCGTTCCCGTCGTTCGCGGCGGTGCTCGGACGCCCGCTGCGCGGCCACACCCCCGCGACCACGCTGGAGCTGGCCGACGTGGTGCTCGAAGAGGCCCGGGTGGCGTTCGTGCCCGGCGAGGCGTTCGGCGCTCCCGGCTACGCGCGCTTCTCCTACGCGCTCGGCGAGGACGACCTGGTCGAGGGCGTCACCCGGATCGCCAAGCTGCTCGGGGAGTGACCGCCAGGCGGCTCAGCCGGCCTGGGTCGCCGTGCCGCCACCGAGATCGATCTCGACCCTGGCCAGTTCGGTGTCGTCGGCGGCGGCAGCGGTCAGGGTCAGCCTCCCGGTGCCGTCCGGTGGGCCGGGCTGGAACACGGCCTGGTGGTAGCGGAGCCAGCCGCTGCCGCTGCTGGCGGCGCTGGTGCACTCATAGCTGGTGCCGGCGTCGTCGGTCAGCCGGTACAGCGCCACCGGCTCGGTGATGGTCTCGCCCGGTGCGGCGAACGCGCTGCTGCGCAGCGTCACCCAGGTCGACCAGACTTCGAGCGAGATCAGCACCAGGCGGACGCCGCCCGGCAGCTCGACCTCCCGCGCCAGCGGGACGACCCGGTCCAGCCGCGGCCGCTCGGTGCTGCCGTAGGGCGGCAGCCCCGGCGCCGCCAGCGTGCCCGGCGCCAGCACCCTGGCGCCGGCGGGATGGACCGGCGCCTGCTCCGACTCCCGCGCGTCTTCAGACTCGGCCAGGTCCAGCGTCCGCTGGCGGACCTCGTCGAGACCGAGGCCGAGCTGGGACAGCGCCTGCGCGGCCACGCCCTCGCGCTCCCGGATCAGGCCGAGCAGGATGTGCTCGGTGCCGATGTAGTTGTTGCCCAGCTGCAAGGCCTCACGCAACGCCAGCTCGAGGACCTTCTTCGACCTCGGCGTGAACGGGATGTGCGCGGACGGCGCCTCCTCCCCCCGGCCGACGAACTCCAGGACCTTGCCCCGGGCCGCCTCCATCGAGAGCCCGAGGGACCGCAATGACTGGGCGGCGATGCCCTCGCCCTCGTGGACCAGGCCGAGCAGGATGTGCTCGGTGCCGATGTAGCCGTGGTTCAGCATCCTGGCTTCTTCCTGGGCGAGCACGACCGCGCGGCGGGCCCGGTCGGTAAATCGCTCGAACATGGCCCCTCCCCGGTGCCGGATCACCCCTTCTTGGCCGCGTGCCGCTCGACGGCGAGCTCGACCAGCCGCGCCACCAGGTCAGGGTAGGGCAAACCAGAGGCCGACCACAGCAGGGGGAACATGCTCTTGGGGGTGAACCCGGGGATGGTGTTCACCTCGTTGAGCAGCACCTCGCCGCTGGCCTCCTGGTAGAAGAAGTCGACCCGGGCGAAGCCCTCGCAGTCCAGCGCCTTGAACGCGTCGACGGCCAGTTCCCGCACCCGGGCAGCGACCTGGTCGGGCACTGGCGCCGGGATCAGCAGCTGGAGCGACTCGTCGAGGTACTTGGCCTCGAAGTCGTAGAACTCGTTGCCCGGCACGACCTCGCCGACCAGGCTGGTCTCGGGGTGCTCGTTGCCGAGCACGCCGCATTCGAGCTCGCGCGCTGCTACGCCCTGCTCGACCAGTGCCTTGGCGTCGTGGGCGTAGGCGGCCTCCAGGGCCGCGGGAAGGTCGGCGGGGATCTTCACCTTGGTGATGCCGATCGATGAGCCGAGGCGGGACGGCTTGACGAACACCGGGAAGGTGAAGCGCTCGGCGATCTCCGCCGTGACCCGGTCCTGGTTGGCCCGCCAGTCGGCCTCCCGCACCAGCAGGAACGGGACCTGTGGCAGCCCGGCCTGGGCGAACACGACCTTGGCCATGGCCTTGTCCATGGCCAGGGCGGAGGCGAGCACGCCGGCGCCGACGTAGGGGAGGTCGGCCAGCTCGAACAGGCCCTGGACGGTGCCGTCCTCGCCGTAAGGGCCGTGGAGGATCGGGAAGACCACGTCGATCGCGCCGATGCGGGAGGGCACCGGCGCCCCACCCGAAGCAGGGGCCGCTTCGGTGAGCGCCGCCGAGCGCTGCTCGGGACGGAGCGCCAGCGCGGTCCCGGCCGCGTCCACCTCGGGCAGCCCGCCGTCGGGAGCGACCAGCTCGGCCGGCGGGGTGTCGGGCAGCATCCAGGAGCCGTCGCGGGTGATGCCGATCGGCACCACCTCGAACCGCTCCGGGTCGAGCGCCTCGATCACCGAGCGGGCGGAGACGACCGAGACCTGGTGCTCGGCCGAGCGGCCGCCGTACAGCAACGCGAGCCTGATCTTGCGCTTGCTCATGCGACCTCCAGGGCGTTGGTGAAGTCCTCGATCAGGTCGTCGGCATCTTCCAGGCCGACCGAGACCCGCACCATGCCCTCGCCGATGCCGGCCGCGGCCAGGGCGGCGGCGTCGAGCTGCCGGTGCGTGGTGGAGGCGGGATGCGACACCAGGGTCTCGGCCCCGCCAAGCGAGGGCGCGAGCAGCGCCAGGCGGGTCGCCTCGGTGAAGCGCCGCCCGGCCGCCCGGCCGCCGCCCAGGTCGAAGGCGAGGAAGCCGCCGTAGCCGTCGAGGACCCGTCCGGCCACCTCGTGGCTGGGGTGGTCGGGCAGGCCCGGCCAGTACACCCTGGTCACCTTTTGATGCCCGGCCAGCAGCCCGGCCACGGCGGCGGCGTTGGCGCTGTGGCGCTCCATGCGCAGGGCGAGCGTCTTGACGCCGCGCAGCACCAGCCAGGCGGCGAACGGGTCGGCCGAGGCGCCGAGGTCGATCATCGTGTGCCAGGCGCGGCGGTGCAGGTCCGGGTCGGCGAACAGGGCCAGCCCGCCGATCACGTCGTTGTGGCCGCTGAGGTACTTGGTGGCCGAGTGGACCACCACCGTGGCACCGTGCTCGATCGGGCGGCAGAGATAGGGCGACGCGACCGTGTTGTCGACCACCAAGGGCACGCCGTGGGCCACGGTCAGCTTGGCGAGTGCCGGCAGGTCGGCCACGGTCATGGTGGGGTTGGCGATGGTCTCGGCGTAGACCGCCCGGGTGGCCGGGCGGATGGCCGCCTCGACCTCGCCGAGGTCGGCGGTGTCGACCAGGCTGACCGCGACCCCGAGGCGGGCCGCGATCGTGGTCAGGAGCGAGTAGGTACCGCCGTAGAGGGCCCGCTGCACCACCAGGTGGTCGCCGGCGCCGGCGAGGCTGAGCAGCACCGCCGAGATCGCGCCCATGCCAGAGGCGGCGGCCATGCCCTGGGCGGCTCCCTCCAGCCCGGCCACGGTCGCCTCGAGCGCGGCGGTGGTGGGGTTCTCGTAACGGGTGTAGACGAAGCCCTCACGCGGCTGGCGCAGGGTGTGGGCGTAGTGCTCGGCGTCGTCGAACGAGAACGCGGAGGTCTGCCAGATCGGCATGGCGAGCGGCCGTTCGGCTGGGAGCTCGCCACGGACGCCGTGGACCGCCCGGGTGGCGAAGCCTCGCCGCGGTCCGGCGGTGCCGGGCCGGTCGGGGTCGGCGGTCATTCGCCGACCTCCTCGCGGCCGTGGATCCCGTTCGGAGCGGCCGGGTCCGTGGGGGCTGGCCCGGCGGCGGCGGTCGCCCTGGCGAGGACGCGGGCACGGAAGCGGTGGGCCTGGGCCCCTCCGCGGACGGCGCGGACGCGGTGGGCACCGCCGTCCCGGTCGACCAGGCGGGTCCGGCCGCGACCGATCTCCACCGCCGACAGCTGGCCGTAGCGCCAGCGCCGGCTCCCTCCAAGGCGGCGCAGGACCACGCCGTCGTCGTCCAGCTCCGCGGCCCAGACGCGGGCCCGCAGCGCCGCGACGGCGAGGCTGTAGGCGGCCAGCACGGCCCAGAGCAACGAGGCTGCCGCCAGCGAGGCGGCCGTCCCCTCGCGCCCGGTGGCACGCAGCGAGAGGCCGAGGAGCACGGAGGCGAGCGCGGCCTCGACCAGGCCGCTGATCAGCGCGTGGGGCACGCCGCCGGGGCGGAAGCACTCCACCTCGTGGCGTGGTGCGGGATCGGTCACCTGGCGGCCCGTGGTGGGTCCGGTGGCTCGGGGAGCGGGGGGAGCGGGCACCGTGTGACGTCCTCGGGTCTCGGCGATCAGGGCGGCGAGGCCTGGCCCGCCGCCCGGCGAAGGTACCAGTCGGGCGGGCTCCAGCCCGCCCGGGCCTCGTTGACCAGGCCGACGATGGCTTCCATGACCCGGTCGCGGCCGGCGTTCAGCTCGTCGAGGGTGGCGTCCGGTCCCAGGCCCAGGTCGATCGGTGGGCCGGCCCGCACCACCACCCTGATGCCGCGCCGGAACGGCCCGAGCTTGCCACGGGTGAAGAGCAGGTGGGCGCCCCACATCCCGACCGGCACCACCGGCGCGCCGGTGAGCGCGGCCAGCCGGGCGACCCCGTTCTTGGCCGGCCCCGGCATGAAGTCGGGGTTGCGGGTGGTGGTCCCCTCCGGGTAGATGGCCACCGCCGCCCCCTCCTTCATCGCCTCGACGGCCGCGGCGAGTGCCTGGCCGGCGTCGCGGGTCTCCCGGTACACCGGGATCTGGCCGGCGCCGAGCATGATGAGGCGCATCAGCCGGGACTGGAACAGCTCGGCCTTGGCCAGGAACCGCACCTGCCGCCCGGCCGACTGGATGAACACGCCGAGGCAGAGCGGGTCGAAGTAGGAGACGTGGTTGGCCGCCACGATCACCGGACCGGAGGCCGGGATGAACAGGGTCCCCTGCACGTCCAGCCGCACCCAGGAGCGGATGATCGGCGGGACCACCACCTTGGCCAAGGTGTACACGGGGGTTCGCTGACGGGCCATGATGGCCGGATGCTACCTGGTTCGTCCGGGCGGCCGGCGGGCCGGACCGGCCCGGCGGTTGCTATCGTCGCTGCCATGCCCACCCCGCTCGTGCCGGTGAAGGCGCTCGACGAGGCCAAGCGCCGGCTGGCGCCGGTGCTCGCCCCGGTCGAGCGCCGCCTGCTCGCCATCGCCATGCTCGAGGACGTGCTCGCCGCCCTGGCCGGCACCACCGGCCTGGACCGGCCGGTGGTGGTCTCGCCCGACCGGGAGGTGTGGCGCCGGGCCGACGCGCTCGGCTGCCGCGTGGTCGAGGAGCACGAGCCCGGCCCTGGTGACCTCAACGCCTCGCTCGCCCGTGCCGTCGCCCCCGCCGACCCGGGGAACGGGTTGCTGGTGGTCGCGGCCGACCTGCCACTGGCCACGCCGGCGGGGCTGGCGGAGGTGGTGGCGGCGGCGGAGGGCGCGGCGGTGGTGGTCGTGCCGAGCCACGACGGCGACGGCACCAACGTGCTCGCCTGGCGCGACCCGGCCACGTTCCGTCCCGCCTTCGGGCCGGGCAGCGCGGCGCGCCACCTGGCGGCGGCGGGCGCGGTCCGGCTCGACGAGCCCGGGCTCGCGCTCGACGTCGACACGCCCGCGGACCTGCGCGCGGTCGCGACCCTGGCGGCGCCGGAGAGCGTCACCGCCCGGCGCCTGCGCGACCTCCGCCTTCCGGCCCGCCTCGACCAGGCCGGCTGAGGGTTCCGGTATCCTGCCTCGCTGCCAGCGCCTGAACGCGTGACGTACCGCTGACGTGCCTGAGCCCCGAACCCCGCGGGTGGCGCCGCGCCGAGCACCGAGGAGCCCTGAATGCTGCAGGGGACCGTGAAGAGCTTCGACCCGCGGACCAAGGCGGCGGTCGTGCTCACCGACCAGCGGGTCGAGTACGCCGTCCCCGGCGAGGTGTTCGCCCGCTCGGGCCTGCGCCTGCTCACCCTCGGACAGCGGGTCAAATTCCGGGTCGAAGGCGAAGGCGACGACGCCCACGTGACCTACGTCAACATCCTCACCCTGCCCGACCCCGAATAGCGCCCCAGTCGGAAACCAGGACCCGGAATGCGGCGAGGCCCCGCCATGGCAGGGCCTCGCGGCAGGGACCGGTGCTACCGCTTGCGCGCCTTGGCCTTGGTCGCGGTGCTGCGGCGGGTGGTCCGCGTCGCGGCGGCCGTCGCCTTGGCGACCCGGGACGTGCCCGACCGAGCAGCCGACTTCGCCTTCACCGGCGTCACCTTCGGCGCGGCCGCCTTTCCGGCCACCACGTCCTTGAAGCCCTGCCCGGCCCGGAAAGCAGGGATCTTGGTCGCCTTGACCTTGACCGGCGTGCCCGTGCGGGGGTTCCGCGCGGTGCGTGCCTTGCGGTCGCGGCGTTCGAAGGTGCCGAAGCCAACCAGCGACACGCGCTCGCCCTTCTTCACGGCGATCTGCGTGTGCTGAATGAGGCTGCCGAGCACCTTGTCGACATCCGACCGCGACACCGCGGTGTGCTTCTGGATGGCGTCGACGAGCTGCTTGCGGTTCAAGGGCGCCTCCTTGCCCAAAAGGGGATTGCTCCCCCGCGCCTGGGACGGACTCCCTAGCCCTGTCCCCTTTCGGGCGTGCATGCTAAAGACGCTGTAATCCAAGGTCAACAACCTCCGCCATATTTGAATCCCTTGCCAGGCAACAAGTTGCCCCGAGACGGGTCCCGCGCTGCCCGCCTGCGGCTATTTCCACCCGCACGAACCCGAGCAATTCACCGGTCCGCGTCGGACCGGCGACCCGTGTGAAGGCCGGTCCTGCCTATTCCGCATAGGGGGAGATATCGGGCATCCACAGCTGCTACGTGACGCGATCGCGCGCGGAACAAAGCGATTTCATTCCGGGATCGCGATACGCGGGAACAGCGGTTCCGGCGCTGGCAACGGGCTGGACACGGGACTTTGCAAGGCGATCCGCGCGGCCGCGTCGGGGAGGAACGGCGTCAACTGCTCCGCCAGCACCCGGCACGCGTCGAGCAGGACGGCGAGCGTGGCGTCGAGCCGCTCACCGTCCTGAGTTCCGGGGCCGGCGCCGGCAAGGGTCCAGGGCCGGACGTCCTCAACCAAGCGGTTGGCCTCCTCCACGATCGCCCACACCGCACCGGTGGCGCGCCGGAAGTCCGCCTCCGCAAGGGCCTCCGCGACCTGACCGGGCACCTGCCGGCACACCTCGATCAGGCGCCAAGTCCCCGCCGGCGCAAGGCGGGAGCCGGTCCCCTCGGGTCCGGCAGGCGCGTCAGGCGGCAGGTGCCTGGCTTCCGGGGCCTGTCCACCCCGGTAGCGATGGACCATGGTCACCACCCGGTTGACCAGGTTGCCGAACCCGTTCGCCAGATCCTCGTTGGCACGGGCGACCAGACGTCCAACGGTGAAGTCGGCGTCGCCGACGCGGGGGACGTCCCGCAGCAGCCACCAGCGGACGGCGTCGGTGCCGAACCGGCCGACGAGCTCCACCGGGTCGACCACGCTGCCGTTCGACTTGCTGAGCTTCTGGCCCTGGGCGGTGAGGTAGTCGTGGACGAAGATGTGCGTCGGTGGCGGCACCCCCGCCGACGCCAGCATCGCCGGCCAGTAGACCGCGTGGAAGCGGAGGATCCCCTTGCCGATCAGGTGGACGCGGCGGTCGCCGCCGACCCACCAACGATCGAAGGCGGGACCCTCGGTGCCGTAGTCGAGCGCGTTGATGTAGTTGCCGAGCGCGTCCCACCAGACGTAGACGACCTGGTCGGGATCGCCTGGCACGCCGATGCCCCAGCCACGCGCACGGGCGCGGGAACGGGAGACGCTGAAATCCTTCAGCCCGCCGCCGATGAAGGCGAGCACCTCGTTGCGGCGCGCGGCTGGCTCGATTCGCAGCGCACCGCTGTCGATCAGCTGGTGGAGCCGATCCTGGTAGCGGGACAGGCGGAAGAACCAGTTCTCCTCGGCGACCAGCTCCGGCCGGGTGCGGTGGTCCGGACAGCGGCCGTGGTCGAGTTCGTCCGTGGCGTAGAACTGCTCGCAGCCGACGCAGTACAGGCCTTCGTACCGCTTGCGGTAGAGGTCGCCGGCCGCGGCCGACGCCCGCCAGAGCCGCTCGACGCCGGCGCGGTGGCGGGGGTCGCTGCTGGTGCGGATGAAGTCGTCGAAGCTGAGCGCGAGCGGCCCGCGCAGGGCCGCGAACGCGGCGGCGTTGCGGTCGACGAGCTGCTGGACTTCGACGCCCTCGGCCTCGGCCGCCTGAAGGTTCTTCAGCGAGTTGTCGTCGGTGCCGGTGAGGAAGCGGACCTGGTCGCCCAGCTGGCGCCGGTGGCGTGCGAGCACGTCGGCCTGCACGATCTCCAGCGCGAACCCCAGGTGCGGGCTGGCGTTGACGTATGGGATCGCGGTCGTGACGTAGAAACGTGGTGCGGTCATGGGAACCTCCTGGCGACGCGGGGCTCCGACCGCAACCCGAACGAATCGAGGCCCCGTAGCGGGGCCTCGGACGTCACCCGTCCAGCAGCGATAGCCCCGCTAGCGGGGCATCATCCGGTGCGTTGGACGGGCGCTCATGGCAGCAGCGTAGCAGCGCCGGGCACGCTTGGGCCATGGAGTTCCGCCGGACCGAGCTACAAGGCCTTGGACACCAGGCGGTCGAGGCGCTCGCGGGCTGGCGGGAGCGGGCGGGACCGCTCCGGCAGCGACGCCCACGGGTCGGCTTTCCGGGCCAGGCGCCGGTGGAGGTTGGCCACCGTGTACGAGCGGGGCTCGACCCGGCCCAGCTCGCGCCAGTCGATCGGGGTGGCCACCGTGGCGCCCGGCCGGGCCCTGACCGAGTAGGGCGCGACCGCGGTCTGGGCGTAGCCGTTGCGGCCGACGTCCACGAACACGCGCCCGGCCCGCTTGGCCTTGCGGATCTCAACGGTGAGCCGCTTGGGGTCGCGCTCGGCGATCAGCGCGGCCAGATCCCGGGTGAACGCGAGCACCGCGTCCTGATCCAGTTCCGGCTCGATCGGCGCGACCACGTGGAACCCTTTGGAGCCTGAGGTCTGGACGAAGGGGACCAGGCCGATCTCGTCCAGCGCCGACCCGACGGCGCGGGTGGCCGCGCGCACCGCGCGGTGCTCGGAGCCGGCGGTCGCGGGCGGGTCGAGGTCGAACACGATCAGGTCGGGCCGGTCGATGTGACCGGCCCGCGAGGTCCACGCGTGGAAGGTGACGGTGGCCTGGTTGGCGAGGTACACCAGGGTGGCGGGATGGTCGCAGACGACGTGCTCGACGGTGCCGCCCTTCCCCCGGCGCGGCACCGGCACCCGCCGCACCCAGGACGGGAAGTGGTCGGAGGCGTCCTGCTGGAAGAACCCGCCGCCGTCGACGCCGTCCGGGAAGCGCTGCAGGGTGAGCGGCCGGCCGGCGATGAGCGGGACCATCACCGCGGCGACGTCCCGGTAGTAGCCGACCAGGTCCCCCTTGGACACCCCGCCGTCGCCGAAGAGGACCTTGCCGGTGTTCGACAGCTCGACGGTGTGTCCGTCGACCTCGAGCGGCCCGTCCCGCACTGCCTTCCTCCCGCCGGCGAGCAACCCCGCAGGGCCAGCGCGGTCATGGCTGGGGTGCCAGGACTCGAACCTAGACTAACGGGGCCAGAACCCGTCGGGCTGCCAATTACCCCACACCCCATCGCCGGCCACCGTCCCCGGCGGCCGTGCGCAGGGACGAGAGCAGCAGCCCTCGTCCCGACTCGAAGGTACCACGCCCGGCAGCCCGACCACCAAGCCCTCGCCTGGGCCGACGGCCCCGACCAGCGCGGCGCGTCTCAAGCAGACCGAGGTGGCCTTCCCGCGGGGATCGGGAAGAGGCAGACTCTCCCCGTCGGGGCCGACCGTGCCGCGGGTTGTCCTCTACCTGGTCGTGCTGGCCGTCAAGTGGCTGCTGCCATGGTGGCGCGGCGGCGGGGCCACGGCGGCGCGGGCGGCATGAGACCGGACCTGGCGGAGCGAGTCACGCGGCGGCCCCGCCCCGCCCGCCGAATGAGCGGCCGCTAGCTCAGGAGGGCGCCAGCGCCTCGAGGACCTCCTCGGCGCGCCGCACCGAGACGTCAGGGTCGGCGTCGGGCGAGCCGATCTCCGGGTCGAAGTTGAGGTCGAAGAAGACCTCGGTGAGGCCCTGGGCCCGGAGGCCGTCGAGGTCGCCGCGGATCTCGTCCAGCGAGCCGACGAGCGGCTTGCGGTCCTGCTCG
>DATLQA010000029.1:0-72746 GCA_035535495.1 Actinomycetota bacterium
GCTCCGGGTCCTCGGTGATGATCTTGAGCCGGGCGTAGGACGGGTCCACCGGGGTCCGGCCCACGTCGAACTGCTCGATCACGTAGTCGGCCAGGGCCTCGCGCACCTGGTCCAGGATGCGGGTGAACAGCATCGAGTCGATCACGTGACCGGTGATCTCGAGGGTCTCCGAGTTGGTTGCCATGGCTCCTCGATCGGCTGGTCAGGTCGCGACCCCCGATTGTGGCACGACTGCCCCGCAGGGTGGGTGGGACTCACGGTGCCAGTGGCGCTCGCTCGTCTGCTCCGTAGGGATGTCGACTGTGGGTCCGTCACGCTGGCCCGGCGACGCGCCGGAGGAACTCGACGCTGCCGTCGAAGATCGTCTGGCGTTCCAGGTCGAGGGTTGCCACGTGGTAGGAGCGTTCCAGCCAGACCACCTGGACGTCGGCCGAGCCGACCTCGGCGGCGACCAGCTCGGTGTTGCCGGGATCGACCACGTGGTCCTGGCGTGACACGAAGCAGAGCAGCGGCTGGGTGACCCCGGGCAGGGCCGCCCGGACGCCGCGCTGGAAGGCGCGCACCGACGCCAGCGTCTTGAGCGGGACCTGCGCGTAGGCGAGCTCCTTGGTCTCGCTGTCGGCCAGGTCGCTGCCAACCCCTGGCGCGGTCGCGACCAGCCGCTTGACCAGCGGCAGGGCGACCAGCCGTGGGTCGCGCGAGTACAGCCAGGGGTTGACCGTGACCACCCCGAGCACCTGGCTGGACCGGCTCGCGGCCAGGTGCAGGGCGAGCGCCCCGCCGAACGACAGCGCGCCGACCACCACCCGCTGGCAGCGCCCGGAAAGCTCGTCGAGGGCCTGCTCGGCGGCGGCGACCATCTCGGTGGCGCGCCGGGCGGCCAGGTCGCGCCAGTCGGTGCCGTGCCCGGGCAGGAGCGGGCAGTGCACCGCGAACCCGCCGTCCCGCAGCGCCTCCCCCCACGGCCGCAGCCCCTGCGGCGAGCCGGTGAAGCCGTGCAGCAGCAGCACGCCGACGTCGCCGCCATCGAAGGTGAACGGCTCGGCACCGGCCAGGACCGGATACTCCATGCCAACCTCCCAGGGCGGCCTGCTCGACGGTGCGATCCTCGCAGACCGGCGCCAGGCCGTCGCCGCGAGCCCACCTCGGCGTCCGCCCGGACCGCCGCCGCGGCGGACCCCGATGCCCGCCGCGCCGACCGGCTTCCCGGCGGGCGCCGGTAGACTGCGGCGAGGCCCGCGGCGGCGCCGGCTCGATGGCTGCCCGTTCCGGGCCAGGACATCGCCAGCGCCGACCCGGGGAACCCGCCATGCCGATCGACCTGCGCTCCGACACCCTGACCCGACCGACCCCGGCGATGCGCCGTGCCATGGCCGACGCCGAGGTCGGCGACGACCAGTGGCGCGAAGACCCGACCACCCAACGCCTGGAGGCGGCCGTCGCCGAGCGCTTCGGCCGCGAGGCGGCCCTGTTCGTCCCCTCGGGCACCATGGGCAATCAGGTCTGCCTGCGCCTGGCCGCACGGCCGGGCAGCGAGGTCCTCGCCAACGAGGACAACCACATCTTCTGGTACGAGTCCGGAGCGGCTCCGGCGCTCAGCGGCATCCAGCTCCATGCCGTGGCGGGCGTGCGCGGCAGGCTCGACCCGGCCGCGGTCGCCGCCCGCGTCCGCGGGGCCGCCTACGGCGTCCCCACCGCGGCGGTCGCGGTCGAGCAGACCCACAACCGCGGCGGCGGTGCCGTCCACCCCTTGGCCGAGCTGGCCGAGCTGCGCGCCCTGACCAGCGCGGCAGGGCTCCACCTGCACTGTGACGGCGCGCGGATCTGGAACGCGTCGGTGGCCACCGGCACGTCGCTGGAACGCTACGGCGCCATGTTCGACTCGCTGTCGGTCTGCTTCTCCAAGGGCCTGGCCGCGCCGGTCGGCTCCGCCGTGATCGGCGACCGGGAGCTGGTGGAGCGGGCCCGCCAGGTGCGGCAGCTCCTCGGCGGCGGGCTGCGCCAGTCAGGGGTGCTGGCCGCGGCCGCCCTGGTGGCGATCGACGAGATGGTCGACCGCCTGGCCGATGACCACGCCAACGCCCGCGCCACCGCGGAGACGGTCGCCGCCGGCGTCCCGGGCAGCACCGACCCCGCCCTGGTCGACACGAACATCGTGCTGCTCGACACGCGGCCGTTCGGGACCGACGGGCCCGGGCTGGTGGCCCGCCTGGCCGAGCAGGACGTGCTGGCCGTCGACACCGGCCCGGAGCAGGTGCGGCTGGTGTTCCACTACGAGGTCGGCGCCGGCGACGCCGAGAAGGCGGCCAGGGCGATCGTGGCCGCGGCGGCATGAGCCGGGCGGTGGCCGAGTTCGGTCTGGCCGATGTCGAAGCGGCGGCCGCCCGCATCGCCGGGCGGGTGCACCGCACGCCGGTGGTGCGCTCGCGCCTGCTCGACGCCGAGGCCGGCTGCCAGGTGCATCCCAAGGCCGAGCACCTGCAGCGGGCCGGCTCCTTCAAGGTGCGGGGGGCCACCAGCGCGGTCCGCGCGCTCGACCCGGCGGTGCTGGCGCGCGGGGTGATCGCGGTCAGCTCCGGCAACCACGCCCAGGCGGTCGCCCTGGCCGCGGCCGAGGCCGGCACCAGCGCGGTGATCGTCATGCCCGCCGACTCCAATCCCGCCAAGCTGGCCGCCACCCGCGCCTACGGCGCCGAGGTGGTCAGCGAGGGCGTCACGCACGAGCGCCGCGACGAGGTGGTCCTGGCCCTGGCCGCCAAGCGCGGCCTCCACCTGATCCACCCCTACGACGACCCGGACGTCATGGCCGGGCAGGGAACCGCCGCCCTCGAGCTGGTCGAGCAGGTCGGGGAGCTGGACGTGGTGGTGGTGCCGGTCGGTGGCGGCGGGCTGATCGCCGGCACGGCGGCGGCGGTCAAGGGCCGCTCGCCAGGCACCCGCGTGGTCGGCGTCGAGCCCGCCGGCGCCGACGACGCCTGCCGCTCCCTCGCCGAAGGCCGCCGGGTCAGGCTGCCCGGCCCGCCGGTCACCCTCGCCGACGGGGTGCGCGCCCTCACGCCTGGGGAGCGCACCTTCGCGGTCATGCGCCGGCTGGTCGACGAGATCGTCACCGTGACCGAGGAGGACTTGCTGGCCGCGGTGACCTTCCTCTGGTCCCGCACCAAGCAGCTGGTGGAGCCGTCCGGCGCCCTGCCGGTCGCGGCGCTGCTGACCGGGGCCGTCCGCGCCCGCCGCGCCGGCGTGGTGCTGTCCGGTGGCAACGTGGACGCCGCCACCCTCGCCGCCCACCTGACCCCGGCCGGGGCGTAAGGTACGGCCGGCCGCCGCAGGAACGGTCTGCTGGGAGAAACGCGCCAAACGAGGTGATCGAACTGCGACTTGCCCTGACCTTCGACGACGTCCTGCTGGTGCCGCGGCGCTCGCGCATACGGTCGCGCCGGCATGTGGCGACCCGCGCGTGCTTCACCCGCGGGATCGAGGTCGCCGTCCCGATCGTCTCGGCCAACATGGACACGGTGACCACCGCGCCCATGGCGATCGCCATGGCGGAACTCGGCGGCCTCGGCGTGATCCACCGCTTCCTGCCGGTCGCCGAGCAGAGCGACGAGGTGCGGCGCGTCAAGCGCTACCTCGGCCACGTGGTCACCGAGCCGTACACCATCGGCCCGGACCGCACCGTGGCGGAGGCGGCCGCCGAAGCGGCCCACCTCGGCGTCACCGGGCTGGTGGTGGTCGACGCCGAGCGCCGCCCGCTCGGCATCCTCACCGCCCGCGACATGCGCGCCGCCGCCGAGGCCGGCGTCGCCGCGGCCATGACCCCGGCCGACCGGCTGGTCACCGCCAGGCCCGGCATCGGCCTGGACGAGGCGCGCAAGCTGCTCGACCGCCACCGCATCGAGAAGCTGCCGCTGGTGGACGGCGACGGCCGTCTCGCCGGGCTGGTCACCCTGCGCGACCTCGCCCTGCGAGACCAGTACCCGCAGGCGACCCGCGACGGGCGGGGCCGGCTGCGGGTGGCGGCCGCCCTCGGGGTCCGCGGCGGCTACCTCCCCAGGGCCGAGGCGCTGCTGGAGGCGGGTGCGGACGCGCTGGTGGTCGACGTGGCCCACGGCCACGCCGACCACACCGTCGACGCCATCCGCGAGCTCAAGGGCGCCTGGCCCGGCTGCGAGCTGGTGGCGGGCAACGTGGCCACCCCGGAGGGCTTCGGCGACCTGGCGGCGGCCGGTGCCGACGCGGTCAAGGTCGGCATCGGCCCCGGCTTCGCCTGCACCACCCGGCTGGTCGCCGGCGTCGGCGTCCCACAGCTCAGCGCCATCCTCGACTGCGCGGCCGTGGCGCAGGAGACCGGCATCCCGCTGATCGCCGACGGCGGCATCAGGCACCCCGGCGACGTGGCCAAGGCGATCTGCGCCGGCGCCTCCACGGTGATGGTGGGGTCGCTGTTCGCCGGCCGGCAGGAGAGCCCCGGCGAGGTGGTGCGCCGCCAGGGCCGCCACTACAAGGTCTTCCGGGGCATGGCCTCGTACGCGGCCGCCGCCGCGCGGCTCGAGATCGAGGGCCCTGGCGATGCGCTCGACCAGTACGTGCCCGAGGGCGAGGAGATGGAGTTCCCGCTCCGCGGCCCGGTCGCCGAGATCGTCGGCGACCTGGTCGGTGGCTTGCGCAGCGGGATGAGCTACATCGACGCGGCCACCGTGCCGGAGTGCTGGGAGAAGGCCACCTTCGTGCGCCAGACCAAGTCGGGCCGGCTGGAGTCCAGCCCGGGCGCCCCGGCCGGCTGAGCGCTTGCGGCCGCCGCCACCGGGGTACCCGGTGGCGGGACAGCCCAGGAAGGACGGTGGCATGAGCTCCAACGACTACCAGCCCGATCCCGACGAGGTGAAGCAGGCGGTCGACCAGGCCGGCGGGCCGGAGGCGGCCGTCGAGGACGCCCTCCACCAGGGCGAGCCGGACATCGAGGTGGCCGAGCTGCGGGTCAGCGAGGCCAAGGACACCGTCCCGGTGGTCGAGGGCAAGGTGGGCTCCGAGAAGGACAGGGAGTGGGCCATCGGCCTGGCCCGAAACGCGCTCGGCCAGGAGGTCCACGACGCCCTCGAAGTCGACGAGTCGCTGCCGACCACCGCCCCCGAGCAGGTGATCAGCGGCTTCGAGCAGGACGACGACCAGCCCGACCTCACCCAGGGCACGACCGAGGGGGCCAACCCGCCCGCCGAGCCGGACGAGGTCCGCGGCCCAGCCTGACCGGCGCCACCAGGGTCCGTGCTCGCCGCCGGCACGCGGGTTCGGTAGCGTGCCGGTATGCGGCACGCCGTCGAGCACCCATCCCCGCCAGCCTGGACCCGCCGGTTCGTGGCCGCGTTCCTGGCCGTCTTCGTGGTCTGCGGGGTCTTCGGCCTCGAGGCCTGGCCGCTCACCGGCTGGCGGCTGTTCGCCGACGCCCGCCAGCCCGTCCAGGTCGTCTGGCAGGCGGTGACCGTCGACGCGGCCGGGCACGAGGCGCCGGTGGCGTTCGGCGACCTGCCCGCCGGCTTCCACGGCAACGTCCAGGTCCTCAAGGGCTTCGCCGGACTAGCTGCCGCGGAGCAGGCCGCCGTCTGCCGGGCGTGGGCGGATGCGGTGCGGGCGCGTGGCGGCCAGGTCGAGGCGGTGCGGATCTACCACACGGTGACCGACGTCTCCCGCCGGGTCGGCAAGCGGGGCGCGCCGCCAGCCCGCGAGCTGCGCTGGACCTGCACGGAGGCTGGCGTTGCGCCGGCTTGAGGCGGCGGCGCGCCGGGCCGGGGCGTGGCTGTTCGCTCCCGGCGACCCGCGCCGGCTGGCGGCCCTGCGCATCGGCCTCGGCACGGTGCTGGCGGTGCGCCTGGCCACCGGGCCGTACCTGGAGCTGGCCAGGCAGCCGGCGGCGCTGTTCCGGCCGATCTCGTTCCTGCGCCTGCTCGACGCCATGCCGCCGCCAACCGTGGTGGTCGTCCTCCAGGTCGTGGCCGTCGCCGCGGCCGTCCTGGCCACCGCGGGCGTGGCCGCCAGGGCCACCCTGCCGCTGGCCTGGGTCGCCGGGCTGCCGCTGGTCGCCATGACCTCGAGCATCGGCAAGGTGGTACACAACGACGTCCTGCTGCTGCTCGTCCTGGTGCCGCTGCTGCCCGCCCCGACCGGCGACACCTGGTCGCTGGCGGCCCGGCGCGGGCGGGGGAGCGCCAGGCCCCGGGCAGGCAGTGGAGTGTCCCCGCGCTACGGCTGGCCGGTGCGGACCGCGACGGTGGTGGTCGCCGGCGCGTATTTCTTCACCGGCCTGGCCAAGCTGCTCCACGCCGGTCCCGCCTGGGTGACCAGCGGCAACCTGCGCTGGGTGCTGTACGCCTCCAGCGACGCCCAGGCGGCACCCAACCAGGCGGCGCTGTTCGTCGCCGACCGACCCTGGCTCGCCCACCTGGTGGCCCTCGCCACCCTGGCCCTGGAGCTGAGCTTCCCCCTGGTGCTGGTGCGCCCGCGCGCGGCCTGGGTGCTGGTGCCCGGCGTGCTCGGGCTGCACGCGGGGATCTGGGTGGCAATGGGGCTGAACTACTGGCCGATGGCGGCCACGGTGGTGCTGGTGCTGGTCGACTGGGCGGCGCTGGCCGACCGGCTGGGACGCTACAACCACTTCTTCCGTTTGAAGAAAAGCCACAGGCCAACGCCTGACACCAGCATGAGCCCGAGCGCACCTGGGTAGCCAAAGCTCCAGCCCAGCTCCGGCATGTGCCTGAAGTTCATGCCGTAGATGCCGGCGATCATGGTGATCACCGCGAAGATGGCGGCCCAGGCACCGAGCGCCCTGGCCACCTCGGCCACCTTGTTGGAGACCACCGACAGGTTGGCGTCGAGCGCGGCCGAGGCCAGGTCCTGGTAGTCCTCCACGCTCTCCACCACGCGGACCAGGTGGTCGTAGATGTCCTGCAGGTAGCGCCTGGCCTCCTCGGTGTACAGACCGGTGTCGCGGCGGAGCAGCACCAGCATGGCGTCGCGCATCGGCCCGGCGACCCTGCGGACCGCCACCATGTCCTTGCGCAGGCGGAAGAGGTCGGTCTGCACCTGGGTGCGGCCCTGGAAGACGGCCTCCTGGAGATCCTCGACGCGCTCCCCGATCGCGTCGAGCGCGGGGAAGAACGCGTCCACCAGTTCGTCGAGCACGATGTAGAGCAGGAAGCCGCCGCCCTCGCCGGCCAGGTCGGGATGGGCCCGGACACGGGCGGCGACCGCCTCGGCGTCGATCGGCATGCCGTGGTTGAAGCTGACCAGGAAGTTGCGGCCCGAGACCAGGTCGACCTCGTGCAGCCTGGCGTGCGGCTCGGCCTCGATCCGTTGGACCGTGTAGCAGACCAGCAGGGCGTACTCCTTGAACTGCTCGACCTTGGGGCGCTGATTGGGAACCCCGACCGTCTCCAGGACCAGCGGGTGCAGGTCGAACTCCTCGCCCATGGCCTCCAGCTCGGCCTCGGTCGCCGACAGCACGTCGACCCAGATGAGCGTGTCCGGCTCCTGGCGCACCTCCGAGAGGTCGGCCACCGGCACGGTGGTCAGCTCCTCCCCTTCGCGGTAGACGCGAATCTTGATCAACTGCCGTCCTCCTCGACGTGGCCGGCAAGAGGTTACTCGAACGGCTCGTCGGCTCTGCTCGGGGCGCCGGCGGGGCGACCGAGCTCGGCGACGAGCATGCCGGCCACGATGCAGGCCGCGCCGATCCAGCCGCGGGCGGCGAGCCGCTCGCCGGCCAGGAGGAAGCCGAACAGCCCGGCGAACACGGGTTCCATGGTGAGGATGATGGCCGTGCGGGTGGGGGAGACGTCGCGCTGCGCCCGGGTCTGGATCAGGAAGCCACCGGCGGACGCGAGCACGGTGGTGACCGCCAGGGCGACCCAGACCTGGGCGGAGCCAGGCATCTGGAGGTCGCCGGCTCCGGCCGCCCAGGCCAGCGCGAGGGCGCCGACGGTGAAGAGCTGCACCACCGCCAGCGGGTAGCTGTCGTGGCGGGGTGCGTAGCGGCCCAGCAGCAGGATGTGGATGGCGAAGGCGAACGCGCAGCCGAGCACCAGCGCGTCGCCTCTGCGCACCTCGAGGCGGTCAAGCGTCAGCAGGGCCAGGCCGGTGACGGCCAGCACCGCGCCAGTGGCCGGCCAGCGGCCCGGCCGCTCACGGAGCACCAGCGCGGCCAGCAGCGGGGTGAGCACCACCGCCAGCCCGGTGATGAAGCCCGCGTTGGAGGCGCTGGTGTACTGCAGCCCGACGGTCTGGAAGCCGTACCCGGCGAACAACGCGAGCCCGGCCACCACCCCGGCGCCGGCCAGGCCGTGCTTCAGCCGGACGGCCAGCCGGGGCCGGAGCACGGCGAGCAGCACCGCCGCCGCGAGGAAGCGGATGGCGATGAAGGTGGACGGCGGCAGGAGGGCGACCGCGTCGCGGACCAGCACGAAGGTCGCCCCCCACACCGCGGTCACCGCGACCAGGCCGAGCTCCCACCGGAGGGTGGCCAGCCGCCGCGTCAGGAGGGTCGCGCTCACCGCCCGACCATACCCTGTCGCTCCGCCGGGGCGGGCGGCGCCGGCCCATGACGGCTCCCGGTCACGCTGGAGCGGTGGTTCTGGTTCGACGGGATCGGCGCCTGGGCTTATGGTTGCGCGGCGAACGGGGGCACACCGGTCACGCGTGGGAGGGGGACGCATCTTGGACGCGTATGTGCTCGTCCATCAGGCTGAGGACGACGTCATCGACAGGCTCGAGCAGGTGCCCGACGTCCGCTTCGCGACCCGCACGGTCGGTGCCCACGTCGCCGTCGCCGTGTTCTGCGGGCCGGAGATCACCGACGTCGCGGCCATGGTCGAGCGGGCGCGCCGGTGGGGGATCCTGGCGCACGAGACGGCCATCCCGTTGCGGCCCAACCCGCCGCACATCAAGGGCGTGCTCCCAAGGAAACACGAGGCGTTCGTCGGCCTGACGGTGGCGCCGCCGTACGAGCGGGTCCAGCGCGCGGTCGCCGGCCTGCGCCAGCTGGAGATCACCGTGGCGGTCCACGCCGTGGCCGGCCGGTACCAGGTCATGGCCGAGCTGGCCAGCGTCGACTACCACGACCTGCGCGACGCGCTCCTGCTCGACGTGCCCAGCATCGAAGGGGTGACCTCGATCACCTCCTCCCTGGCGATCTGTTACAACGCACCGCCGTCGGCGCGACCGTCGCCGGACGGGATGGACTGGTTCTGGCGTGATCCCGATTCGGGTCCGGAGGAGCCCGAACTGCACTGGGGAACGACGCGCCAGCACGGCACCTAGGCCAGGTGGCGCATGACCGCCCGGCCACCCGCCCCGGTCCGCAAGACCGTCACCATCGTGTTCAGCGACGTGGTCGGCTCGACCCCGCTCGGCGAGCTGCTCGACCCCGAGTCCCTCCGCGAGGTGGTCACCGGCTACTACCAGCAGGTGGCCACGGTGCTCGAGCGGCACGGCGGCAGGGTGTCGAAGTTCATCGGCGACGCTGTCCTGGCTGTGTTCGGCGTGCCGTGGATGCACGAGGACGACGCCTTGCGGGCGGTGCGCGCCGCCAGCGAGCTGGGGCCGTCCCTCGACCAGCTCAACGCCGACCTGGAGGCGGCGTGGGGCCTGCGCATCCTGCTGCGGACCGGGGTCAACACCGGCGAGGTGGTGGTCGGCGACGACCTCTACGGCCAGGACGTGACCGTCGGCGACGCGGTCAACCTGGCGGCCAGGCTCGAGCAGGCGGCCGAGCCGGGCGAGGTCCTCCTCGGCGAGTCCACCCACCGGCTGGTGCGCGACGCGGTCGAGGCCGACCCGCTCCCGCCGCTCGCCGTGAAGGGCAAGGCGCAGCCGGTGGGTGCCTGGCGGCTGCGGGCGGTCCGCCCCGACGTCCCTGGCGGCGCCCGCCGGGCGGAGGCGCCCCTTGTCGGTCGCGGGCCGCAGTGGACCCGGCTCACCGAAGCGTTCGAGCGCTGCGTCGCCGACCGCGCCTGCTCCCAGGTGACCCTGGTGGGAGCCGCCGGGGTCGGCAAGTCACGGCTCGCCGCCGAGTTCGTCGCCTCGGTCGCGGACCGGGCGACCGTGCTGCGGGGCCGCTGCCTGTCCTACGGCGACGGCATCACCTTCTGGCCGGTGGCCGAGGTCCTGCGGCAGGCCGCCGGGATCACCGGGGGCGACCCTCCGGCGGCCGCCCAGGCCAAGCTGGCGGAGCTGGTCGTCGGCGAGGAGCGGGCCGAGCGGGTCGCCGAGCTGGCCGGCGGTGTCCTCCGCGTGGCCGGCGAGGCCGGCCAGCTCGAGGAGACGTTCTGGGCGATCCGCCGCGTCCTGGAGGTGGCCGCTGGCAGCCGGCCGCTGGTGGTCGTGCTCGACGACCTCCACTGGGCCGAGCCGACCCTCCTCGATCTCGTCGAGCACGTCGCCAGCTGGTCACGCGGCCGGCCGATCCTGCTGCTCTGCCTCAGCCGTCCAGACCTGATCGAGCAGCGGCCCGCATGGGGAGCCGGCGCGGTCGACGCCCGCCTGGTGCAGC
Organism: Actinomycetota bacterium; assembly: GCA_035535495.1. Lineage (GTDB taxonomy): Bacteria > Actinomycetota > CALGFH01 > CALGFH01 > CALGFH01 > DASUZB01. Next base: position 10,538 of record DATLQA010000029.1, read on the forward strand.
TCGACCCCCTGCCGGAGGACCAAGGCCTGCTCCTGCTCGACGAGCTGCTCGGCGTGTCGGCGCTGGACGGCGCCACCCGGCAGCGCATCGTCCGCACCGCCGAGGGCAACCCGCTGTTCATCGAGGAGCTCGTGCAGATGCTGGTGGACGAGGGCCATCTCCACCGCGAGCAGGGCCGCTGGGTCCCCACCGGCGACCTGTCCACCCTCAAGATCCCGCTTTCGATCGCCACGCTGCTGCTCGCCCGGCTCGACCGTCTCGAAGCTGCCGAGCGCGCGGTGGTCGACCGAGCGGCGGTCATCGGGAAGGAGTTCTCCGCGGTCCAGGTCACCGAGCTGGCCCCGCCGCCGCCGCCCGAAGAGGTGGAGGCGAGCCTGGCGGCCCTGGTGCTCAAGGCGCTGGTCCGGCTGGAGCCGGCGGTGGCGTCCGGACGTGGCCGCTTCGCCTTCCGGCACCAGCTGGTGCGGGACGTCGCGTATGAAGCGACCTCCAAGCGCCTCCGCGCCGAGCTGCACGAGCGCTTCGCCGCCTGGCTGGAATCCGCGGCCAGCGACCGCCTTCCCGAGGTCCAGGAGGTGCTCGGCTACCACCTGGAGCATGCCTACCGCGCGCTGGCCGCGCTGGGCGTGCCGGGCGAGCGGGGCCGGCGCCTGGCCAGGCGTGCCAGCGCCCATCTCGGCGCCGCCGGGCGGCGGGCCGCCGCCGGCGGCGACATGCCGGCCGCCGCCAGCCTCCTCGAACGGGCTGTCGCGCTGCTGCCGGCCGGCGACGGTGAGCGGCTCGCGCTCCTTCCCGAGCTGGGCGAGGCTCTCGGCGCCACCGGCGAGCTGGCCAGGGTCGAGGCGCTGCTCGCCGAGGGCCTGGAGCTGGCCACCGCCGCCCAGGACGAGCGGCTCGCCGCCCACCTGAGCCTGCAACGCTGGCGCTGGCAGCTGTTCACCAGCCCCGACGCCCAGGCGGAGGTGGCCAGGCAGGAGGCGGAGCAGTTCGTGGTCGTCCTGGAACGGCACGGCGACCACCGCGGCCTGGCGCAGGCGTGGCGCCTGGTCGCGCTGGTGCACGCCTTCCGGAACCGCTTCTCCGACGAGCTGGAGGCGTTGACGCGCGGCCTCCGCCACGCCGAGCTGGCGGGCGACCGGCGCCTGGGCGCCGCGCTGAACGGCATGGTCAGCGCCGCCCTGCTGTACGGGCCCACACCGGTCGCCGAGGCGGTCGCCAGAGCCGAGCGCGTCCTGGACGACGCCCGCGGCAGCGGCGACCTGCTGGGAGAGGCGGATGCCCTGTTCGACCTCGGCCAGCTCGACGCCCGCCGTGGCGACCTCGCCGCCGCGCGTGCCCACCTGGCCGAGAGCGCGGCGACCTTCGAGCAGTTCGGGCTGGCGCTCACCCAGGCCCGCGTGCTGATGGAGGCGGGAGCCAACGAGCTCCTGGCCGACGACCCTGCCGCCGCCGAGCGGGAACTGCTCGGCGTCTACCGTGCCCTTGAGCGCATGGGCGACAGCGGGAGCCGCTCGACGGTGGCGGCCTGGCTCGCCGAGGCGGCCTGGCGGCTCGGTCGCGACGACCGGGCCGAAGACCATGCCGGGCAGAGCGAGCGGCTGGCCTCGCCGACCGACGTCTTCACCCAGGTCGTCTGGCGCGGCGTCCTCGCCAAGGTCCGGTCGCGCCAGGGCCGCCTGGCGGACGCGGAGCGGCTCGCCGAGGAGGCGGTCCGCCTCGCCGCCACCACCGACAACCTCGAGCTCAGCGCGATCGCCCTGCTGGACCAGGCCGAGGTGCTGGACGGTGAGCGCGGGGCGGCGGCCGCCGCCGAGGCGTTGCGGCTGTCCGAACGCAAGGGCATCGTCCCCCTCGCCGCCAGGGCCCGGCGCCGCCTGGCCAGGGCGCCGGCGCCCGACCCGACCGCTAGCTGACCGGCGCGGGGCGGCCGGCCGCGCGGAGGCGCTTCAGGCGGGCGACGTTCCGGGCGTGGTCGGCCTGCTCGCCAGGGGTCTCGGTGATCATCGCGGTGCCGTACAGGCCCGGGTGGGCGAGCACCGCCGCGAAGCCGTCGTCGCCGATCAGGCCCTCGCCGACGTGCCAGTGCCGGTCGAGACGGGCGCCACGCGGCTCGCGGGTGTCGTTGGCGTGGACCAGCGCCACCCGCCCGCCGACCGCGGCGACCAGGTGGTCGATGGTCGCGGTGGCGGCGCCGCGGCCGGTCAGGTCGTAGCCGGCGGCGTGGGCGTGGCAGGTGTCGAGGCAGACGGTCAGGCGTGGATGGTCGTCGCAGGCGGCCAGCAGCTCGGCCACCTGCTCGAAGCGGCTCGCCAGCGACCCCTTGCCGTCGGCGGTGAGCTCCAGGGCCACCACCGGCCCGGCGCCGTCGTCACCGACGACGTCGAGCAGGCCGTCGCGGGTGGCGGCGAGGGCGCGCGGCCGACCGCCGCCGGTCTCGTAGCCGGCGTGCACGACCACCCCGGCCACGCCCATCCCGGCGGCCCTTGCCAGGGTGGCGGCGAGCATCGCCCGCGAGCGCCGCGCGCTCTGCTGGTTGGTCGAGGCGAGGTTGACCAGGTAAGGCGCGTGCACGAAGACCGGGCCGAGGCCGGCCTCGGCGACCAGGACGCGGAACCGCTCGTCACGGGCAGGGTCATCGGGGGGCAGCGCCCAGGCGCGCGGGTTCGAGGCCCACACCTGGAACGCCTCGCAGCCGGCGGCTTGCGCGTTGGCCACCGCCCGCTCCAGGCCGCCGGCGGCGGAGACGTGCGCGCCGACGCGCACGCCGGTCGTCCGGGAGTCCGGGGAGCTCATGGAGCGAAGCGTAGCGCCGCCGGCGCTACACGGGGGAGAGGAACAGGACCACCGTCGTGCCGTGCCGGACCTTCCGGCCAGGCGCCGGGTTCTGGTCGAGCACGCGGGCGCCGAAGAAGGCCCGCCGTGGCTCCAGGCCGAGCTTCCGCAGGAGGTCGGCGGCGTCGTTGGCGTCCATGCCGCGGACGCTGGGGACGACCACCTCGTCGGCGCCCTTGGAGACCTGCACCTGGACGGTGCTGCCCTGCTCGACGTTGGTGCCGGAGGGGGGGTTGGTCCGGACCACGAAGCCGGGCCGGACCCCGTCGGCGAACACGTTCTCGCGGTTGACCTTGAGCTTGGCGGCGTTGAGGCGGCGCCTGGCCTGCGTGAAGCTGAGGCCGTCGACGGCGGGCACGTCCACCCGCGGCCGGCCGCTCGACACGGTGAGCTGGATCGCCTGGTCGCTGATTGGCGTGCCGGGGGGTGGGTTGGTGCCGACCACCCGGCCGGCCGGGACGGTCATGCTCGGCTGCTGGTTGACGGTGTAGGGGAGGCGGAGCTGGTCGAGCCGTGCCTGGGCCACCCCCGCGTCGACGTTGGCCAGGTTGGGCAGGACGATGCCGGACGACGGGAACAGGACGACCACGGTGAATCGGCGCACGGCGCGGTCGGGTGGGACCGACTGCGCGGCGACCCGGCCGGCGGGGACGTCGGCTGATGGTCGGGGCGTGCCGATGTCGACCCGCAGGAGCCGGCGGTGCAGCTCCAGCTTGGCGAGTCCCTGCTGCTTGCCGACCACCTGCGGCATGGCGACCGACTGGGCGGCGAGCCGCTGCAGGCCGAGGCCGGTCGCGACCAGCACGACACCGAGGACGACCAGGAGCGCGACCAGGCGGTTGCCCATGCGCTCGGTGCGGCTGCGCTCGCGCCGTACCTTTGGCACCCGGCCAAGCGAGGGCCTGGTGGTGCGGCTGGAGCGGTTCGGCTGGCCGACGTCCACGCTGGTCTCCCAGCTCCCGGCGTGCTGGGCTGGACGCAGGATGTCGCCCATGCGGCGCCGGCGGGGCGCGCCCATGCCGGCGGCGAACTCGGTGGCGCGGGGATAGCGGCGGGCCGGGTCGGGGTCGGTGGCGTTCCAGATGGCCGTGTCGACGTCCTGGGAGACGCCGGGAACGACCAGGGAGGGCGGCGGCACCCGGCTGGAGAGGTGCTGGGCGATCACCGAGTCCTGGTCGCCGGTGAACGGCGGCCGGCCGGCAAGGCACTCGTAGGCGACCACGCCGAGGGCGTAGACGTCGGCGCGCCCGTCGACCACGCCGTCGGTCAGCACCTCGGGGGCGAGGTACTGGGCGGTGCCGGCCAGCGGGGTGTCGCTGGTCATGTGGGCCGCCCGGACCAGCCCGAAGTCGGCCACCTTGATGGCGTCGTCGGTGAGCAGGACGTTCTCAGGTTTCATGTCGAGGTGGGCGATACCGGCGTGGTGGGCGTGGTCGAGTGCCTCGGCAACCGCGCCGACCAGCTCGGCGGTGGTCTCGAGGTCCAGCCGGCCGACGCGGTTCAGCAGGTCGCGGAGGGTCTGCCCGGGCACGTACTCCATCACGATCCAGGGCAGCCCTCGCTCGGCCCCCGAGTCGTGGACGGCCACGATGTTGGGGTGGGAGAGGCGGGCCGCGGCGAGCGCCTCACGGCGGAACTGCTCGGAGAACGCCGGGTCGCTGGCGAACTCGGGGCGGGGGACCTTCACCGCCACGACGCGGTCGAGCTGGCGGTCGTGGGCGCGGTACACGATCGCCATGCCGCCCCGGGCGATCTGGGCGACCAGTTCGTACCGCCGGCCGAGGCTCCGGCCGACGAGCCGGTCGACGTCGATGAGGTGCTTGGCCACGCGAGTCCTGAGTGGTCGAAGATCGTCAGAGCGAGCCAGCAATCGAACTGGGCGCAGCCGAGATTGTAGGCCAAACGCGTAACGTTTCCGGCGGCATGCCAGAATGCGCTGCGTCCCGCCTCGACCACCAGGAGCCGATCGAAGACCATGGCGTTCGAGAACGACCTTCGGGTGCTGGGCTTCCGCCTGGCGCAGGACAAGCGCGACGGCACCCGCACCTACGCGCTGGCCCGCAACCGCTTCCTCACCTACTGGCTGCACCTCCCGGCCGACAACGGACCGGCGTTGTTCACCTGGGAGTTCGCCATCGGCGAGTACATGGACGAATACGGGTTGCAGATCGGCACCAACGAGCCGCTCAACCAGTTCCTCTTCCCGCAGACCGACACCGAGCTCGCCCAGGACCTGTCAGCCCTGGTCAAGGCGTTGGAGCGCACCGAGACGATGTTCGCCGGCATGAACTTCGGTCACCAGGGCTGACGGCGTCCCCGAGGAGGCCACATGCGTCGCGGTGGTTCCCTGCTGGTTCTTGTCCTGCTGCTCTACGCAGCCTTCTACCTGGGGATCCTGTACGAGCGCAACGACTGTCGCATCGACCTGCCCGACACGGTCTCGGCGGTCGACGACACGGTGCGCTGCGGCTGACCCGCCCGCGAGGAGCTCCGAGGGGTGACGCTCAGGGCCCCAGCTGGTGCAGTGACTTGCGGACCCGGTCGGCGATGCCGGCCGCGTCCAGCCCCAGCTCGGCCAGGAGCGCGTCGCGCTTGCCGTGCGGCAGGAACTGGTCGGGGATGCCGAGGCGGACCAGCGGGGTGTCCACCTTCTCGTCCGCCAGCACCTCGGCGACCGCCGCGCCGAAGCCGCCGGCCAGGACGTTGTCCTCCACCGTGGCGACCAGGCGGTGCGCGGCGGCGAACGAGCCGAGCCGCGAGTCGAGCGGCTTGACCCAGCGGGGGTCGACCAAGGTCACGCTGACGCCGTCCTGCCGCAGCAGCCGGGCCGCCTCCTCGCAGGTCTCGGCGAGCTTGCCGAGACCGAGCAGCAGCACGTCCTCGCCCCGCGAGCGGACCTGGAAGGCGCCGAGCTTGAGCCTGCGCGCCGGGCCGGAGACCGCCGGCCGCGTGGTGGTGTCCTTGGGGAAGCGGATCGCGAACGGCCCGGCGGTGTGGGCCAGCGCGGTGGCCAGGGCGCGCCGCAGCTCGTTGCCGTCGCGGGGCGAGGCGATCACCAGGTTGGGGATCTGGCGCAGGTAGGTGACGTCGTAGACACCGTGGTGGGAGGGGCCGTCCTCGCCGGTGATGCCGGAGCGGTCGATGGCGAAGACGACCGGCAGCCGGTGCAGGGCGACGTCCATCATCACCTGGTCGAAGGCGCGCTGCAGGAAGGTCGAGTAGATGGCGCAGACCGGGCGGAGCCCGGCCATGGCCATGCCGGCGGCCATGGTGACGGCGACCTGCTCGGCGATGCCGACGTCGAAGACCCGCTCAGGGAACTCCTGGGCCATCAGGGTGAGCTTGGTCGGGCCGAGCATGGCGGCGGAGATGGCCACCAGCTCGGGGTGGTGGCGCGCCTCATCCAGCAGGGCGTCGCCGAACACGTCGGTGAACTTCCCCGTCATGGCCGGCTCGGAGGAGGGCACCGGGCCGGTCTCCGGGTCGAATGTGCCGGCGGAGTGGAGCTTGTCCTCGTCGTGGTCCTCGGCCGGCTTGTAGCCGCGGCCCTTCTGGGTGACCACGTGCAGCAGCACCGGGCCGGGGACGCGCTTGACGTGGTCGAGGGCGCGGTCGAGTGCCTGGAGGTCGTGCCCGTCGACCGGACCGGCGTACTGCCAGCCGAGGTCCTCGAAGACCACTCTCGGCGCCACCAGCGCCTTGGCGCCCTCCTTGACCCGCTTGGCCGCCTCCACCATGCCCTCGCCGACCAGCGGCACGCGGCCGAGGGTCTCCTCCACGCCGCGCTTGAGCGTCTCGTAGCCCGGGTGCAGGCGGAGCGGGGCCAGGTGCCCGGAGAGGCCGCCGACGGTCGGCTGGTAGGAACGGCCGTTGTCGTTGAGCACCACCAGCATGTCCGGCTTGCGGTGCCCGGCGAGGTTGAGCGCCTCCAGCGCCACGCCGCCGGTCAGCGAGCCGTCGCCGACCACCGCGACCACCCGCCCCTTGCCCTGGCCGGCGCGGCGGGCCTCGGCGAGGCCGAGGGCGTAGCCGAGCGCGGTCGAGGCGTGGGAGTTCTCGATGACGTCGTGGGGGCTCTCCGCCCGCGACGGGTAGCCGGAGAGGCCGCCCATGGAGCGGAGGGTGGCGAACTCGGCCTGGCGGCCGGTGAGGATCTTGTGGACGTAGGCCTGGTGGCCGGTGTCCCAGACGATGCGGTCGGTGGGGGAATCGATGGCCCGGTGCAGCGCGATGGTGAGCTCCACCACGCCGAGGTTCGGACCCAGATGGCCACCGCGTGCCGCCACCGCGCGGACGAGGAAACCGCGGATCTCCGCGGCCAGCTCGACCAGCTCGGCGTTGGAGAGCTGACGGAGATCGGCGGGTGATCGGATGGCTTCCAGCATGGCCTTCGGAGAATAGACGCCTTTTCTCGATTGTGCCGCAGTGGCCGGAGCTGACGGCCGCCTGTTGCCAAGATGTTGCGCTGGTGGCGAGGCTTCAACGCCTGACCTGCGGGTCGCAGGGAATTTTGCCGGTGCTTGAACCGTCCGCCAACCGGGCTCCGTATCAGCGGTCGACATCGAGAGGGGACCCGAAAGGAGCCTACCAATGCGCAGGACGCGCGACCTCGCTCGCGGCGCGGCACTGGCCGCCCTGCTCGCCATCGCCCTGGCCGCCTGCGGCGGCAACGCCTACCCAGGCGGCAAGGACCAGCCGCCCCAGCCCGAGAACGCCCAGCAGTCCCAGCAGCCCAACCCGACCACACCGGCCCAGCCCGACGCCGCCGTCGTCCAGGTCGCCAACTCCGACCTCGGGGCCATCCTCTCCGACGCCAGTGGCCGCACCCTGTACGCCTTCACCAAGGACGGCAAGGGCACCGGCCGCAGCGCCTGCGCGGGCGAGTGCATCGCCACCTGGCCGGCCATGACCGCCAGCGGCACCCCGCTCGCGGGCGGCGGCGTCGACGCCGCCCTGCTCACCACCATCCAGCGCAACGACGGCACCACCCAGGTGAGCTACAACGGCTGGCCGCTGTACTTCTTCGGCGGCGACGTCCAGCCCGGCCAGACCCAGGGCCAAGGCATGAACGGCGTCTGGTTCGTGGTCTCGCCCCAGGGCAAGCTGGTCCGCGGCGCGGCCGAGGCCGGCTCGGCGGGCGGCGCGGAGACCGGGTCGTCCGGTGGTGCCTCCAGCGGTTCCTCGGGCGGCAACGGCTCCTCCGGTGGCTACGGCTACTAGGAGCTGACCCCGGGCCGGGGGCGGCCGCTGGCACCCCAGCCGCCCAGACCTCGGCCCGACGGGCGCCGGTGCGGTCCCCCTCCCGCACCGGCGCCCCTGGCGTCAAGCACCAGGCTCAGCGCCCAGGTCCGCCTGGGCGCGGTGGCCTGCCCGGCGGCGATGCGTAACCAGCCCGTAACCGCCCAACCCGTACCATGGCCACATGGACGAGCCGACGATCCGCCTTCGCTCGACCGCGCCCGAGCTGCTCGCCCTGCCGTGGGACGAGCCGCTCGCCGGCTGGTCACCCGACAAGGTCGCCTTCCGGCCGCTGCCGGTCGGCCCGAGCCGCCACCTGGTCCGCTTCGTCGAAGCCGACCGGGTGCTCTACGCGCTCAAGGAGCTGCCGATCAGGGTGGCGACCAAGGAGTACCGGGTGCTCCGCGAGCTCGAATGGGAGGAGCTGCCGGCGGTCCGCACGGTTGGCCTGGTCGTCCAGCCCGACAGCGGCAACGCCATCCTGGTCACCCGCTACCTGGAGCACTCCTGGCAGTACCGGCGGCTGTTCCAGCGCCTCGGCCCGGGGCCGTCCAGGCATCGCGACCGGCTGCTGGACGCCATGGCCATGCTCAGTGTCGACCTGCACCGCAGCGGCGTGTTCTGGGGGGACTGCTCGCTGGCGAACACCCTGTTCGCCCGGGACGGCCAGCTGCTGCAGGCGTACCTGGTGGACGCCGAGACCAGCGAGGTGCACCCCAGCCTCAGCGACGGCCAGCGCGCCCTCGACATCGGCATCCTGGTCGAGAACGTCGCCGGCGACCTGGCCGACCTGAGCGTGCGGCTTGGCCGCGACCCGGACGACCTGGAGGACGACTTCCTCGCCGCCGAGAGCGTGGCCACCCGGTACGAGCAGCTCTGGGAGGAGCTGTCGCGGGAGGAGACCTTCGGCGAGGACGAGCGCTTCAAGGTCGAGGCGCGGGTCCGGCGCCTCAACGAGCTCGGCTTCGCCATCGACGAGCTGGCCTTCGAGCCGGCCACGGACGACCGGCGTACGCTGCGGCTCAAGGTGGCCGTCGCCAACCGGCGCTTCCACGCCTCCGAGCTGCGCAAGCTGACCGGGCTGGAGGTGGGGGAGGGCCAGGCCACCGTGCTCCTCAACGACCTCCGCGCCTACCAGGGTCGCCTGGAGCACGAGCAGCCAGGGTCGGCGCCTGACGAGGTCGCCGGCTACCGCTGGCTCGCCGAGGTGTTCCGCCCTGGGGTGGCCAAGGCCGCCACCGCGGTCGGGCCGGACGCCGACCCGGTCCAGGCCTACTGTGACCTGCTGGAGGTCCGCTGGCTGCTCTCCGAGCGGTCCGGGCAGGACGTCGGCGACGCGGCCGCGCTGGAGGCGCTGGCCTCCCGGGAGACACCGTCGGAGTCGGTCGCGAAGATGGCGGTGGCCGAGGGCAGCACGGGCAGCTTCCAGGTGCTCGACGACGACCACGCCGGCGAGGCGACCGCCGCGACCCGGCCGGCCGACTGAGGGCAGGCCGGGCTCGACGGATCAGCCGGCCGTGCTCAGGTCGCCGGTGAGGTAGCGCTGGACGGTGGGGCCGACCGCCGCCACCACCGCGGCCGGCGGCATCGAGGCGATCGGCTCCACCTTGATGATGTAGCGCGCCATCGCGAGGCCGAACAGCTGCGACAGGACCAGGTTGGCGCGGAGTTGCGCGTCCGGCGTGCCGAGCGCGTGCACCACCCGGGAGAAGACCTCCGTGGTGGCGAACTCCCGCAGCATGGCCGCGGCCTCCTCGCTGGAGGTGGCGGAGCGGATCAGGGCCATCAGCGGGTGGCGGTTGCTGCCTTGCTCCCAGATGCCGAGGAACACGCCGACGATGTGCTCGCCGGCGGCCTCAGGCTGCTCGGCGAGCATCGCCGCGGCCATGTCGGCGGGGTTGACCGGCAGGTCGAGCGCGGCGGTGAACAGGTCCGGCTTGGGGCCGAAGTAGTGGTGGACCAGCGCCGGGTCGACGCCGGCGCGGCGGGCCACGTCGCGGATGGTGGTCTTCTCGTAGCCGTGCTCGCCGAACGCCTCCCTCGCCGAGCGCAGGATCGCCTCACGGGTCCCGCTGGTGCCCGGCCGTCGCCCGGTGCGGGCCATCAGGCTCCGCCCGCCCGGCCGGCCAGGGCCACGAAGGTCTCGTCGAAGGTGGCCGGGACCAGCTCCACCTCGGCTTCGACCCCGCCACGGCGCAACGCCGTCGCCACCTCGTCGCGGCCGGCCGAGGGCACCCGCAGCGTGCGGCCGACCAGCGCGGCCGCCAGCCCGGCGTCCTCCAGGGCGGCGAAGGCGTCCTCCCAGCGCCCGGCCGCGACCTTGACGGTGGCGCGGCTGCCGACGATGTCGGCCATGGTGCCGTCGGCGACCACCCGTCCGTCGGCCATCACCACCAGCCGGTCGCACTGCTCCGCCTCGCGCATGTGGTGGGTGGTGACCAGCACCCCGGCGCCTGACTCGGCCGCCGCCCTGATCGTGTCCCACAGCTGGGCCCTGCCCAGCGGGTCCACCCCCGAGGTGGGCTCGTCCAGCACCAGCAGGTCGGGCCGGTGCGCCAGCGCGGCGGCGAAGGCCACCCGCCGGCGCTGCCCGAGGGAGAGGTCGCCGACCGTCCGCTCACCGACGGCGGCGAGCTCCGGGTCGCTGGCGAGCGGGTCGGCCGGTGCGGTGCCGCCGTCGCGGTCCCGGTGACCGAGGGCGAACGCCCGGCCGCTGAACTCCAGGTTCTCGGCGACGGTCAGGTCCTCGTACAGGCCGAGGCCTTGGGGCACGTAGCCGAGCCGTGCCCTGGTGGCCCGGGACGGCGGCTCGCCGAACAGCAGGACCTCGCCCTCCGTGACCCGGATCAGCCCGAGGACGCAGCGGATCAGGGTGGTCTTGCCGGCCCCGTTCGCGCCCAGCAGGCCGACCACCTCGCCGGGGAGGACCCGCAGGTCGACGGCGTCCACCGCGGTGAGCGCACCGAACCGCATGGTCGCCGCGCGCGCCTCGGCCAGTGGCGGGGTCCGGGGCTCACGCGGCGGGGCGGTCGCGCTCATGCCGCCCTCCCGTCCCGCGCGCCGGCCGCCGCGCGGGCGTGCCGGTCGAGGGCGGCCACGATCACCGCGTCCTCCAGGTCGGGGTCGACCCTGCGGGCTCCTGGCGGGGCCGCGCCGCCATCCCGCGACCAGGTCCGCCAGCGGGCGCCCCGGCGCCAGGAGGCGCCGCGGTCCGGCCGGGAGGGCGAGTCGAACATCATGCCGGGCACGCCGCCGACCAGCTCGTCGGGCGCGCCGGCGAGCAGCGGGTCGCCCTGGTCGAGCACCAGCACCCAGGCGGCCCGCTCGGCCTCGTCCAGGTAGGTGGTGGCCAGCACCACCGCGGCCCCGGCCGCCGCGGCGCCCGCCACCAGCCGCCACAGCTCCGCCCGGCTCACCGGGTCGACCCCGGTGGTGGGCTCGTCCAGCACCAGCAGCGCCGGCTCGTGCAGCAGGGCCATGGCCAGCGCCAGCTTCTGGCGCATGCCGCCCGACAGCTGGGCGCCGAGGCGGTCGGCGGCGCCGGCCAGGCCGGTGCGGGCCAGCAGGCGGTCGGCCCGCTCGCGCAGGGCTCGGCCGCCGAGACCGTAGGCCGTCCCGCTGAACTCCAGGTTCTCGGCGACGGTGAGGTCGCGCCAGACGCCAGGTCCGGCCGACAGGTAGCCGATCTGGGTGCTCGACGGCCGCCGCACCCGGCCCCGTTCGGGGGGGACCGCCCCCACCATCGCCCGCAGCAGGCTGGTCTTGCCGGCCCCGTCCCCGCCCACCACCGCGGTCACCGTGCCGGCCGGCACCTCCAGGTCGACGCCGGCCACCGCCACCCGTCCGTGGTAGGCGACGGTGAGGTCGTCGACCCCGAAGCTCCCGGTGGCGGCCGGGCCGGACCCCCCGCGGTTCACCGGGCACCTCCGGCGGCGGGCGCGGCCTCGGTCCGGCGGTGGCGCCGCCCGCGGTCGGCGGGGGCGAGGTCGCGCCGGAAGCGGACCACCGCCAGCGCGAACACCACCAGGCCGAGCACGGCCAGGGCGGTCAGTGGGAAGACGAGCGCTTCCAGCGGCGCGCCGCGCACCATCACGCCGCGGCTGATCTGGATGAAGTAGGTGAGCGGGAGGACGTAGCCGATCCAGCGCACCCCCGCCGCCATCGCCTGGAGGGGGAAGATCAGCCCGGAGAGCAGGACCTGGGGGAGCAGGGTCATGAGGGCGAGCTGGATGGCCTGGCCCTGGTTCTCCGAGACGCTGGAGATGAGCACGCCGAAGCCGAGCGTGACGAACAGGAACTCGAGCGAGGCGAGGGCCAGCACCGCCGGCGAGCCCCTGAACGGCACGTCGAACAGGATGATGCCGACCCCGAGGATCACCACCAGGTCGACCGTGGCCACCGCGAAGTAGGGCAGGATCTTGCCGAGGAACACGTCGCGCGGGCGGAGCGGCATCACCGCCAGCTGCTCCAGGGTGCCGCTCTGGCGCTCCCGCACCACTCCCAGGCTGGTGGCCAGCGTCCCGACGAACACCAGGATGATGCCGACCAGGCCGGGGATCATGATCGCCGAGGTCTCGAGATCGGGGTTGAACAGCACCTCCGGCCGCATCGCCGGCCCGGCCTGGGTCCCGCTCGATGCGGCCGCGCGCTCACTGAACGCCTGCACCGCGGCGCGGGCGCCGAACAGGTCGGCCCCGTCCACCAGCACGGCCGGCTGGGCGCCGGTGACCACCGCCACGGTGGCCTTGCCGTCGCGTAGCTCCTCCACCGCCTCGGTGCGGCCGTCGGATGGCCGCATCGCGACCACCTCGAGCTGCTCGGGCAGGCTCCCGGCGGCCTGCTCGGCGCCCGGCCCCACCACCACGGTGCGCACCTCCGGCACGTCGAAGCTGGCGGCGTAGCCGAACACGGTCAGCATCAGCAGCGGCATCACGATCAGCATCGCCAGTGTGCGGTGGTCCCGGCGGAGCTGCCGGAACTCCTTGATCACCATCGCAAGCAAGGGTCCCTCCCCAGCTCGTGCACCGGCCCGTCCGGGCCCGGAAGTCAACATGGCATGAATTCTACCTTTGTTGAAATCCGTGTCAAGCGCCTGGCGGCCGGTGCCGGTGACGCGCCGGCCGGGTACGGTGGCGCCGCCACGCGCGGGCCAGGCGGACGTCAGGAGGGATCGCGCAGTGAAGGGAGAGCTGCGCCGCGCCTTCGAGCTGGTCGCGACCGGCGACATGGGCGGCGAGCACACCCAGGTCGCCCGCTTCGGGCTGGCCGTCTCCGACCCCCGCGTGCCGCTCCGGTACGACTCGAACTACCTGCTCGTCGACGAGCTTCCCGCGAGCGTCGCAGCCGGCGAGCTGGCCGCGGAGGCGCTCCGCCTCGACCGCCCCGCGATCATGGTGCGCCACCAGCCCACCGGCGAGCGGCTGGTCCCCGCGTTCGCCGCGCTCGGCTGGCAGCTCCATCGCGGGCTGCTGATGGCGCACCGGCGGCCGCCCGACCGGACCGCGCCCACCGAGCTGGTCAGCGAGGTCGACGAGGCCGCGCTGCGGCCGGCGCGGCGCCGGCAGCTCGCCGGCTATCCGTGGGCGACGCCGGCGGTCGCGGAGCAGCTCCTCGACGCCAAGCTCCTGATCGCCCAGGCCGTCCGGGCACGCTTCTTCGCCGTGGTCGTCGACGGCCAGGTGGTCGCCTACGCGGACCTCTACGACGACGGGCGCACCGCCCAGATCGAGGACGTCGCCACGCTCGACCAGCATCGCGGCCGGGGCTATGCCAGCGCGCTGGTCCTGCGAGCGCTGGACGAGGCCCGCCAGAGCGGCTGCGACCTGGTATTTCTGGTATCCGACGAGGATGATTGGCCGAAGGCGCTCTACCGCCGCCTCGGCTTCGACGACCTCGGCCGCTACGTGAAGTTCATCCGCCCCGACTGAGCCGGGCAGGTGCAGGAGGAGAGGTCACCATGCGACCAGCCCGCATCATCGCCACCACCTTGGTCGCCGCCGCCGTGTTCGCCGTCGCCGGCTGCGCCGACCGCTCCACCACCACCAGCCCCACCGCCGCACCGCCAGCCTCGACCGCCAGTCCCGCCGCCACAGCCACGACCGTCGCGAGCACCCCGACCACCAGTGAGCCGGCCGTGCTCGCCGACGGACGCCACCCGGTCCTGCTCAAGACCGTCGACGCCGGTCGGCGGCGGGTCACCTTCGACCTGATCCAGTTCTTCCAGGGCGAGCAGGCCGCCATCGAGGCCGCCAAGGACAAGCAGGAGTCGCCGCCACCGAACGACCTCTACATCCGCAACGTCAACCCCAGGCTCCGGACCCTGCCGGTGCGAGCCGGCGCGCCCATCACCGTCAACGGGCTGCTGGCCACCCAGACGGACACGCCGGTGACCCTCGCCAAGCTGGCGAGCCTGACCGCCAGGTACAGCCCGGTGTTCCGGATCACCGTGCAGGACGACCAGATCGTCAAGATCGCCGAGGTGTGGATGCCATAGGCCGGCCGAACCTAGTCGGCGGCGCCCAGCAGGCGCCTGGTCAGCTCGCCGCCGTCCAGCACCAGCTCGTGCAAGGCGCGGTCGAGATGCTGATACTCGACGACGATCTCGCCGCCGCTCCCGTCCCCGTCGGCTGACCCCGGCAGGACGGCGAGCAGCGCGGCCTTGCGCAGCAACTCGCGGATGAAGGCGGGGCTCACGCCCTCGATCCGCTGGACCAGCCGGTCGAGGTCGTCGCCGTCGACGTGCAGGGCCAGGCCGTGGCCGTACAGCGCGATCAGGCGACGGCGGCAGGCGGCGTCCGGCAGCGGCACCTCGACCGCCAGGTCGACCCGGCCGGGGCGGGCGGCCAGGGCCGGCTCCAGCAGCTCGGGGCGGTTGCTGGTGAGCAGGAAGATCACGTCGGCGTCGTCGCTGAGCCCGTCCATCTCGTTGAGCAGCTCGAACAGCAGCGGGGTGCAGCCGGGCTCCTGGCGGTTGCGGTCCTCGGCGATCAGGTCGACGTCCTCGAGGATCACCATCGACGGCTGCAACAGCCGCGCCATCGCGCACGCCCGCGGGATCAGCCCGACCTCCCGGCCGGCCAGCAGCACCACCGTGCGGTCGCGCATCCGGCTGGGAGGGGGCGGACGCGGAATCTTGCTGCTCTGACATGGCATCGCCTCTGGAACTGTGCGCAGGCGTGGTGCCCTGCGAGCCGATCTCTACGCGCAAGCATCGCAGCAGCTGGATTGCCGGGCCACCGTCCTACGGTCAGGTGCTCTGCCTGGACGGCTCCATCACCGTCCGGGCCAGCTCGGGGAGGCGCCAGGCGAGCAGCGCCACGCCGGCGAGGCAGGCGAGGCCGCCGGAGACCACCGAGAAGCGGGTGCCGGCGAGCGCGGCGACGGCGCCGGCCTCGGCGTCGCCGAGGCGCGGCCCGCCGGTGACCACCGCGATGTGGATCGACGACAGCCGGCCACGCAGCCCGTCGGGGACGGTGAGCTGCAGGATCGTGTTGCGGAACACGGCGGAGACCACGTCGGCGCCGCCGGCGACGGCGAGCAGCGCCAGCGCCAGCGGCAGCCAGCTGACCAGGCCGAACACGGTGATCGCCGCGCCCCAGACCGCGACGGCGACCAGCACGGCCAGGCCCTGCCGGCGGACGCGGCCGACCCAGCCGGCGGTGAGCGCCCCGAGCAGCGCTCCGGCGCCGGGCGCGGCGTACAGCAGCCCGACCGTTCCCGGTCCGCCGCCGAACAACCCGGTGCCGAGCGCCGGGAACAGCGCCCTCGGCATGCCGAAGATCATCGCGTTCAGGTCGATCAGGAAACAGCCTTGCAGGGCGCGCTTGCCGCGCAGGAAGCGGAACCCCTCCCGGACCGAGCCCACTCCCGCGCGGGCGGCGCCCGCACCCGGCGGCAGCGGCCGCAGCGCCGCCGCGAGCAGGGTCGCGGTGATGAACGTGGCCACGTCGATCCCGTACGCGGCGGCCAGGCCCGCCTGGCCGACGATCAGCCCGGCCAGGGCCGGTCCCGCGACCAGGCCGACGGTCATCAGGATCTGGTGGAGCGCGGCGGCGGCCGGCAGCAGCTCGCGGCGGACCAGGGCGGGGATCGCCGCGGTCCGCGCCGGCCCGTCGACCGCCTGCAGGCCCGCGCCGGCCGCGGTGAGCACGTACAGCGGCCAGAGCGAGGGACGTGGTTGCAGCGCGTTGACGACCAGCCCGGCGCTGAGCGCGCCCCTGGCGAGCTGGACCCAGATCAGCAGGACGCGCCGGTCGACCGCGTCGACCAGCACGCCGCCCACCAGCGAGCAGGCCAGCAGGGGCCCGAGCTGTGCCAGCCCCACCAGCCCGACCGCGAGCGACGAGCGGGTCAGCAGGTAGACCTGCAACGGGACCGCCACCACGGTGATCTGGCTCCCCAGGAAGGCGAACAGCTCGCCCACGTACAGGACGCGGTACTGCCGCGATTCCCTGAGCGGGGTGATGTCGCTGAGCAGGCGCGGGCGGTTCGACATGCCGGCCACGGTAGCAACCACGCCGGCGCCGCCCTGGCCAGGGCGGCGGGACCGGTGGCTCAGGCGCTCCGGTCGGTGACGTGGTCGGCGAGCGCCGCCAGGGCGGCCCTGGCCCGCTCGTCGATGCCGTCGGCGGCGGCGAGGGCCACCTTGGCCTGGCCGAGCAGCTCGGCGATGCGGGCCTCGGTGTCGGCCAGGGCACCGGAGCCGGCGATCACCTGGCGGACCGCCTCCACGTCGTCCTCGGTCAGCTTGGGCTCGCCGAGCGCGGCCTCGAGCAGGCGCCGCCCCGCCTGGTCGCCGCGCTCCCTGGCCTTGAGCACCAGGTAGGTCTCCTTGCCCTCGCGCAGGTCGTCGCCTGCCGGCTTGCCGGTCACCTGGGGGCTGCCGAACACCCCGAGCACGTCGTCGCGGAGCTGGAACGCCTCGCCGAGCGGCAGGCCGTATGCCGAGTACCACCGCGCCAGCGCCGGCGGCCCACCGGCGATCGCCAGGCCGAGGTGGAGCGGCCGTTCGATGGTGTACTTGCCGGACTTGTAGGTCAGCACGCGGCGCACGGCCGCCTCGTCCGGCGAGCCCCGCCTGGCCTCCAGCAGGTCGAGGTACTGCCCGCCCATCAGCTCCGAGCGCAGCAGGTTGAACACCTTGAGGGCGGCGGCCAGCCGGTCGTCCGGCAGGCCGGCGTCGGCCAGGGCGGCGTCGGCCCAGGTGAAGGCGAGGTCGCCCATGAGCACCGCCGCGCCG
Organism: Actinomycetota bacterium; assembly: GCA_035535495.1. Lineage (GTDB taxonomy): Bacteria > Actinomycetota > CALGFH01 > CALGFH01 > CALGFH01 > DASUZB01. The sequence goes on from DATLQA010000029.1 coordinate 27,846, forward strand.
GTGCCGAACGCGGCCGGGTCGCCCCGCCAGGTCCAGCTCCGGTGCATGCCGGCGAACTCCACGTGCATCGCCGGGCGGCCCCGGCGGACCTCCGAGCCGTCCATGATGTCGTCGTGGATCAGGGCGCAGACGTGCAGCAGCTCCACCGAGCAGGCGGCCCGCACCACCGCGTCGGCCCGCGGGCCGTCCGGCGGCCCGCCGGCGCCGCGGTACCCCCACCAGACGAACGCGGGCCGCAGCCGCTTGCCACCTTCCAGCACGAACCCGCGGAGCGCGCCGGCGACCACCTCGAGGTCGCCCTCCAAGAAGGCGAGCGCGGCCAGCTCGCGGTCGAGCAGCGCGACCAGGGCCCGGTCGACGCGGGCGCGGAGGTCCTCCAGGTCGACCGGGTCGATCTCACTCACCTTCCCACCGTGCGGCCATGACCGCTTCGATCTCCGGTTCCGGCATGGTAGACGGATGCACCACACGCCGTCCCCGGAGCGTCCCGATTGGCCATCGCCTCCCGCCTCACCGCGATCTCTCCCGCCGTCCGGCTCACCAGCAGCGCCCTCTACCGTACCGCCAGCGGCGTGGTGGCCGGTCGGGACGGTGCCGTGCTGCTGGTCGACCCGGGTGTACTCCCCGACGAGCTGTCGGGCCTCGCCGCCGAGCTGACCGCCGCCGGGCTGCGCCCCGCCGCCGGCGTGGCGACCCACGCGCACTGGGACCACGTCCTGTGGGCCGAAGGCCTCGGCGCCGCGCCGCGCTTCGCCACCAGGGCGACCGTGGAGCTGGTCGCCGCGCGCCGCCGCGACCTGGTCGAACGGCCCCTGGCCGAGTGGGGCGACGAGCACTACGTCCGCTTCGACACCGAGCTGGCCGGGCGGCTCGAGGCGGCCCCGGCCGACGGCACCATCCCGTGGCCAGGCCCGCCGGTCCGGCTGGTGCCCGCGGGCGGGCACTGCCCGGGGCACGCGGCCGTGCTGGTCGAGCACGACAGGGTCCTGTTCGCCGGCGACATGGTGAGCGAGCTCGAGGTCCCCCTGCCCGAGTGGGAGCTGGAGCCAGACCCGCTCGGCGCCTACCGCCGTGGACTGGACGCGCTCGCGGGCCTGGCCGGCGTGGCCCTGGTGGTGCCCGGCCACGGCAGCCCAGGTGACGCCGCCGAGCTGCGGCGGCGCGTCGACGCCGACCGGCGCTACCTGGACGCGCTGGAGGCCGCGGTGGCACCGGTGGCCGCCGCCGGCGGCGATGCCGAGGCCGCGGTGGCCGCGGCCGCCGGCGTCGACGACCCGCGCCTGGCCGGTTGGCCGCCGATGGCCGGCGCCCACGCCGGCAACGCCCGTGGCCTGCTCGCCTCGCTGACCCTGGCCGGGGGGCGACGGTAGCGGCCCCGGGGCGGGGCCCGGTCGCCTGGCCTCCCACATATGCGTGCGATATACCTCCGCCCGCCGCATTGCTCGGTTATCGTTGCAAGCAGGACAAGACGGCGATCGGCGACAAGGGCGCTCACGAGATTGTCGACCACCAGCGAGCCTGGCGATCAGCAACCGGGTGTCCAGCGCCCGGCGCCGCGTCGAGCCATCTCGCGACCGCCGGTGCGGCAGCGCTCCTACACCCCTCCCGCGCCGCCGGCCTGGCTCCGCGAGGTGGTCGCGGCCGTCAAGGCAGAGCTGGCCGCCGCGCCGGCCGCGGCCGTCGCCGTCGACCTCGGTCCCGCCCTGCCGGACCTCGGGCCGGCGCTCGACAGCCGCTACCGGATCGACCTGCGCGGCCGCCGGGTCGGCCTGGACGCCCTGCGCGACCTCGCCCTGGTCCCGGCCGGCGACCCCGAGCGTCGCCTGCCGGTCGTCGAGGTGGTGGCCTACGCCGGCGACACCCTCACCGTCCTGGCCCCCGCCGCCCACGACGACCTCCACCTGGTCGCCACCGTCGACCAGGCGGCCCCGCTGCGCGCCCTGGTCGCCGCGTTGGAGGAGGTGCGGGAGCCAGGCCTGGCCGAGCGGTTCGACACCCGTGTCCTCGACCGGCCACCCGCCACCACGCCGCGGCGTGCCGGGCTGAGCGCGGAGGAGACGGCCGCCTGGGCGGCGAGCTGCGCGCCAGGCTTCAACGTGGTCTGGGCGCCACCCGGGACGGACGCCGCCCGAGTGGTGGCGGAGGTGGCCGCCGAGCTGGCCGGGGCCGGGCGGAGCGTGCTGGTGGTGTCGGTCGCCGGCGCCACGGTGGACCGCGTCGCCATGGAGACGCTGCGGCTGCTCGACGGCGGCGAACCCGGCCAGGTCGTCCGCGTCGGCCCGCCGTGCCTGGCGGAGGTGGCCGACCACCCCTTCCTGCGCCTGGAGCGTGCCAGCGAGCGTCACGCCGAGGCGGAGCTGGCACGCCTCGCCGAGATCGAGCGGCGCGCCGCCGCCCTCCGCGCCGAGCCGGAGCAGCTCCTGCTGGAGCGCGCCGAGCGCCTGCTGGCAGGGTTCGACCAGGCCGGCTACGAGCACGCCCGCCGCCTGGTCGACAACGCCGACGCCCTCGACGAGCTGGAGCGCCTCCTCGGGGAGCAGGAACGGGAGCTGCAGGCCGCCCGCGACGAGCGCGAGCAGGCGGGGACCGCGTTCGACCAGGCCGCCGCGGCGGTGGCCGAGGTCGCCACGGCGCGCGCCGCCTACCAGGCGATCGACCAGCTGGAGCAGCAGCTCGCCTCGGAGCAGGGGAAGCTCGACCACGACCGGGAGCAGATCCGCCAGCTCATGCAGCGGCTGGACGAGGCCCGCGGCGCGGTCGCCGACTACGGGCGCCTCTCCCGGCTGCGCCGGGCCACCCACCCAGGCGGGGGCCAGCTCCGGGCCGCCCAGCGCGAGGCCGAGGCCGCCCTGCTGCCCGCATGGGAGCAGGTGGTCGAGCGCGAGCGCAAGACCGCCGAGATGCGCCGCGGCATCGAAGCGGAGGAGCGGCGCGCCGGCACGGTCACCCGTGACGAGATCGACTACCGCGACCAGGCCCGTGGCCAGGCGCGCGAGCGGCTGGAGGCCGCCAGCGCGGCGGTGCAGGAGCAGGAGCGGGCCCAGCGGACGCTCCGCCGCGACCTGGAGCGGGCACGCCAGGCACCCGGCCCGGCCGAGGCCGACCGCCGCCTGGTCGGCGCGGCCGAGGACCAGGATCTGCCGGAGCTGGCCGCCCGCCTCGACGAGCTCCGGGCCGCCGCCAGGCCGGGCACCGTGGAGCTGGCCGCCCTGGCCGCCGAGCGCGGGCGGCTGACCGCGACCACCGCCGCGCTCGGGCCCGACACCGTGGCCAAGGCCGCGGTGGTGGCCACCACCCTCGACCGGATGGCCGCCGATCCGGCGGTCCTGCGGTGCCGCTACGACCACGTGGTGGTGGACGAGGCAGCGGCGGCCCTGCCGCCGTCGGTGGTGCTGGCCGCGACCCTGGCCAGCCGCGGCGTCACCCTGGTCGGCGACCCGTTGCAGAGCGGGCCGGCCAGCGTCCAGGAGACCTCCAAGGTGCTGGCGGTGTCGCGCTGGCTGCTGCGGGACAGCCTCAGCGTGCTCGGGCTGGACCGTGCCGAGCAGCTGGCCAGCCGGCAGGGGTGCACCACGCTGGCGCCGGTCCGGCGGCTCGGCCCCGACACCGCCGAGCTGGCCAACCGGGTCGCCTACCAGGGCCACCTCCGCCCCCCTGGCGAGGTCGACCGGCCCTGCCCGCCCGACGACGACCTCGGCGAGCTGGTCCTGGTCGACGTGGCCCGCTACGGGGACCTGGCCCGCGCCCGGGCTGGCGTGCGCAGCTCGATGCGCGAGTGGTGGCCGGTCGGCGCGCTGCTGGCCACCGCCATCGCCCGCCATCACGACGCGCCTGGCAAGAGCGCGGCGCTGATGGCCCCGTACGCCGCGCAGCTCCGGCTCACCGAGGCGGCCCTGGTCGACGCCGGGGTGGGGGAGCGGGTCCAGGCGGGACCGCCGTCCCGCTTCCAGGGTCAGAGCGTCCCCGTGGCCGTCCTCGACCTGGTCGAGGACGGCCGCGAGCCCGGCTGGCTGGCCCGTGGCCGGATCGACGGCACCCGCCACGAGCTGCGCGGCCTGCGCCTGTTCGACACCGGCACGACCCGGGCCGCACGCACCTACCTGCTGGCCGACCGGGGCGCGGTCGAGCGGGCCGAGCGCGGTCCGTTGCGCCACGTCCGCGACCTGTGGCGCGAGGGGCGGATCACCGTGGTGGGCGCGGGGCGGTTCCTGCCGGTGGAGCGGCGCAGCGAGGGGCACGAGCCCGCCGCGCAGGCGCCGGCCCTGCTCGCGTTGGAGCGCGCCGCGTTCGACGACCGCCTGGAGGCCGAGCTGGCCGCCGCGACCGACGAGGTGTGGGTGTGGAGCCCGCAACTCGCCGCCCGGCCCACCCCGGTGCTCGCCTGGCTCCGGGACGCGGCCGGCCGGGGCTGCCGGGTGACCGTGTTCGTCAAGCCGCCACACGAGCACCGGCCCAACCACGAGCGGCGGCTGGCCGGCCTCCGCGATGCCGGCCTGGAGGTGGTGGCCGTCTACGGCCTGGCCGAGCGGCTGGTGGTGATCGACCGGCGGCGCTGCTTCCTCGGCAACGTGAGCGTGCTGGCCAGCTCGCGCGATCGCGACGAGGGCATGGTGGTGGTGGAGGGCGCGCGGCTGGCGGGAGCCCTGCTCGGGCTCGAGCAGGCAGAGGCGTTCGCCGCCGCGCCGGCCTGCCCACGGCACCAGGCGGCGCGCTGCTACGCCCAGTGCTACCGGCGCGGACGGGACCAGGGCTGGTTCTGGACCTGCCCGTGGTGCGGCGAGCGCGAGCCGATCGCGTTCACCGACTGACCCGCCCTCAGCAGGCGACCGAGCAGGGTGGGGTGGTGGCGCCCGCGCGGGCGCGGGCCGAGCGGACGGCCGCGACCGGGGCGCGGCTCCCGCCCCCGCGCCACGAGGTCAGGAACGGGTAGGGGTCGACCACGCCGCGGCGGATCCACCAGACCCCCGGCCCGGTCGGCCAGGAGAGGCCGAAGTGCAGGTGGGACGGGGTGACCTGGGCCGAGCCGGTGTTGCCGACCCGGCCGAGCAGCCGGCCCGCCTCCACCCTGACGCCAGGCCGCACGCCGACGGCGAGGGCGGACAGGTGGGAGCCGTAGTAGCGCACCCCGTCGACGCCGACGACCGAGACCGACAGCCCGCCGCGGTCGCTGCCGCGGTTGCTCGCCGACGTCCAGTGGTCGGTGGTGGTGACCTCGTCGATCCTGCCGGCCACCGGGGCCACCACGGCACAGCCCTTGGGGGCGAAGATGTCGGTCGCCGGGTAGTCGTGGTGGCCGCGGGAGAAGTCGTAGCGGCAGCCGCGCAGCGGGAAGGTGTAGCGCGCGGGCTGGGCACGGGTGGTCGCCGGCGTGGTGGTCGGCGTGGCGGCCGCCGTGGTCGGCGCGGCGGCCGTGGTGGCCGCCACGTCCGGCGCGGCGCCGCCGCCGCCGGAGCAGCCGGTGAGCAGGGCCGCCGCCACGACCAGCGCGGCGGCCAGTCGGCGCGGCACGGCGGACCTCCTTTGCTCAAACGGTCGGTGGCCCTGCGCCGCCGAATGCGGCTCCGGGCCACCTCCCTGACACCGACGGCCGAACCACGATCCTACGACGACCCACCGAGGCGGTGGTGGAGGTGTGCGAACCTGTCGGCATGCGGGACGAGCGCGCGGCACCCGGCCGCCGGGCCCGGCCGCCGGAGGCGGGACCGCCGGGCCGGATCCGGCCGACCGGCGAGGTGGTCGTCGGCGGCGCGCCCGTGCCCGCCGCCGACCTCGACGCGCTCGCCACCCTCCACGCCGACCTCGACGCCTTCTACGCCAGCGTCGAGGTGATCAAGGACCCCTCGCTGGCCGGGCGGCCCCTGCTGGTCGGCGGGATCGGCGCCCGCGGCGTGGTCACCTCCGCCTCCTACGAGGCCAGGGCGTTCGGCTGCCGCAACGCCATGCCGATGGCGCGTGCCAGGGCGCTCTGCCCGAGCGCGGCCGCCCTGCCGCCCGACTTCGCCACCTACCGGACCTACTCCCGGCGGGTCCTGCGCATCTTCCGCGACGTCACCCCGCTGGTCGAGCCGCTCGCCCTCGACGAGGCGTTCCTCGACGTGGCGGGGGCGCGCCGGCTCTTCGGCGACGCCGTGGCCATCGCCAGGCTGCTGCGGGCGCGAGTGGCCGGCGAGGTCGGCCTCCCCCTCACCGTCGGCGTGGCCGCCAACAAGTTCCTGGCCAAGCTGGCCACCACCCGCGGCAAGCCGGACGGCCTGCTGGTGGTCCCGCCGAGCCGCAGCCTCGACTTCCTGCACCCGCTGCCGGTGGACGCGCTCTGGGGAGCCGGCCAGGCGACCATCGCCGTGCTCGCCCGCTACGGCCTGCGCACCGTCGGCGAGGTGGCCAGGACCCCGAGGGACACCCTCGAGGCCGCGCTCGGGGCGGCCGTCGGCGCCCAGCTCCACGAGCTGGCGTGGGGTCGCGACGCCCGCTCGGTGGAGCCCTATGAGGCGGCCAAGTCGATCGGCTCGGAGGAGACCTTCGCCAGCGACATCGACGACCCCGACGCGCTCGCCCGCGAGGTGCTGCGCTGCTCCACCAGGGTCGGCCGCCGGCTCCGCGAGGCCGGCCTGACCGGCCGGACGGTGACCCTCAAGCTCCGCTACGCCGACTTCAAGACGATCACCAGGGCGCGGACCCTGCCCGACCCGACCGACGTGGACGCCGACATCCACCGGGTCGCGGCCGACCTGCTCGCCCGCCTCCGGCTCGGCCGGGTGCCGGTGCGCCTGATCGGCGTCACCGTCTCCAACCTCAGCGACCTGGCGGCACCGACCCAGCTGCGGTTCGGCCAGGACCGGCCCGGCTGGGCGGCGGCGGTGCGTGCCGCCGACGCGGTCAGGGCCCGCTTCGGCGACGGCGCGCTCGACCTCGCCTCGCTGGCCGACGACGCCCCCGACGAAGCCTTCCGGGAGGCCCGCGACGCCCCACGGGTCCGCCGCGAGGCGCTGCTGGACCCTCCCGCCCCGCCGCGGCCCGGGCGGCGGGATGGGCGGCCGCGGCGCTAGGCTGGCGGCCCCCGTTCCCCGTAGCGCGAAGGAGCCGGCATGCCCGACCCCGACAGGGTCGCCTACCGCGTCCAGGACCGGGTGGCGACCGTCACGCTGTCCCGCCCATCCAAGCTCAACGCCATGGACCGCCAGACCTTCGCCGAGCTTCAGCGCGCCGCGGGCCGGGCGGCCGAGGACCCGGAGGTGGGCGCGGTGGTGGTCACCGGCGCCGGCCGTGCCTTCTCGTCAGGGCTCGACCTGGCCGAGTTCGCCGGCATGGCGCAGGTGGACCGCGCCGAGGAGGTGGTCGGCGAGCTGCAACGCGCGATCAGCGCCTTTGACCTGCTCCCCAAGCCGGTGGTCGCGGCGGTGAACGGCCTGGCGGTCGGTGGCGGCCTGCAGCTCGCCATCGCCTGCGACCTGCGGGTGGCCGCCGCCTCGGCGGTGTTCGCCAGCTGGGAGATGCGCTGGGCGATCGTGCCCGACCTGGGCGGCACCGAGCGCCTGCCCCGGCTGATCGGGCTCGGCAGGGCCAAGGAGCTGGTCTTCACCGGTCGCCAGCTCAACGCCCACGAGGCCGAGCGCATCGGCCTGGTGAACCGCGTCGTCCCCGACGACGAGCTCGCCCAGGCCGCCACCGACCTGGCGGCCGGCCTGGCGAGCGGCCCGACGCTCGCCCTCGGCATGGCCAAGCAGCTGCTCAACGAGGCGTTCGACCGCCGTGTCAGCGAGGGCCTGACCGCGGCACGGCGCGCCCAGCGCCTCACCCTGGCCTCCGCCGATCACGCCGAGGCGCGCACCGCCTTCGTGGAGCGCCGCCCGCCCCGCTTCACCGGCCGGTAGCCCGCCACGCCCTGCGGTCGCGCTCCCCGCGGGGGCGGTCGCCGCTCCACCCACACGTGGTGCCGCACCACGGTCCTCCGTCGCCCGCCAACCCCAGAAGCCGCCTCCATGCCAGTTCAGCAACCCGAGCCGACCGCCACGCCGGCAAATCGTGTTGCCCACGGGGCGGTCGGTTGTTGTTGGGCCCCCCAGGCCCCGAGTACACTCGCATTCGTCACCAACGGCCACGTCCCGGACGGAGCCTCGTCATGCCCCTGTCCGAGCACGAGCAGCGCATCCTGGCCGAGATCGAGCGGCGCCTGCTCGAGGAAGACCCAAAGTTCGCCCACCACGTGGGCTCGACCTTCCAGGCGCACCTTTCGCGGCGCCTGAAGCTCGCTGCCGTCGGTTTCGTGGTCGGGCTGATCGTGCTCGTGGCCGGGTTCGCGCAGAACGTGGCCCTCGGCGTGGCCGGGTTCGTGATCATGCTGGTGGCCATCTTCGAGTTCGTCCGCACCCTCCGCCGCCGCGCCACGGTGGAGCAGCGGCCGCAACCGCCGGGCAAGGCCACCACCGAGACACCGCCGTCACGGCCCTCCCCGCCCTCCGGAGGCATCGATTCGTGGTGGGGCAAGATGACCGAGCGCTGGCGCCAGCGCTGGGAGGAGCGGGGCGGGCCTCCGCCGCCGTAGCCAGCGCCACCCACCGACTTCCGGGACGCCCGAGCACCTGACGGGCGTCCCGTTCACGTGTGGGCGCGCCGCCGGCTCAAGCCGGGGTCAGGGTTGGGATTCAGCGGTGCAGCGCCGGGACCTTCTCCTCCTGCGCCGCCTTGCCGTTGCGGCCGTTACGGACGAGGCGGCGGCGGGCGGAGAGCACCACCGGGTGCGGCGCGAGCAGGCTGCGCGGGCTGAGCGCCGCGATCAGGCGGCGTCGCCAGCCGAGACGGGCGGCCAGGGCGGCGCGGACCGACCGGCCGAGCCGGCGAGCGCGGTGGGCCGACTCCTCGCTGGTGCCGTCGTGGGCGTACTCCGCCGCCACGTACAGGCGGGTCAGCTCGCCCATCGGCGCGGTGGCGGCCTGGTAGTCGGGCGCCAGCCGCGCGGCATAGGCATCAGGGGTCTCGGCCAGGCGACGGCCGATGCCCGCATCCTCCGCCCAGGCGGTCACCTCCTGATACGCCTCGGCCACGGCGTCGCGCGGGCGCCTGCCCGCCCGCCGCCTGGCGACCTGGTTGCGGGCCGCCTTGACCAGCGGCACCGCGAGCACCAGCAGGACCACGGCGAGGGGAACCACCACCAGCGGCCGCCGCCAGAGCGGCCGCTGGCCACCGCCCCCCCCGAGCGCCGGGTCCAGGGACTCGTCGGGGCGCTCGAGCTGACCGACCCTGGTCGTCTGGGTCGGTCCAGAGGTGACGGTCGCGCCGGCCCCGTTGCTGGGCTGCGGGCTGGTGACGATCGGCGTCGCCGGGTTCGCGGTGGAGTAGCCCGGCACGTCCACCTGGTCCGGCCGCGGGGTCGGCTCGAAGCGGACCCAGCCGATGTTGTTGAACCAGATCTCGGGCCAGGCGTGGGCGTCGCGGGTGGTCACCTCGAAGACGTCGCCGATGCGCTGGCCCGGGGTGAAGCCGATCGCCACCCTGGCGGGCAGCCCGAGCGAGCGGGCCATCGCCGCCATTGCCGAGGCGAACTGCTCGCAGTAGCCGCGGCGGACGCTGAACAGGAAGCGGGTCAGCTGGTCCCGCCCGGTGGCCAGGTCGCCGACGGTGAGGTCGTAGGTGAACTGGCTGGAGCGGAGGTAGCGCTGCAGGTACAGGGCCTTCTGGTAGGCCGTCGGGGCGGACCGGGTGACGTCCTGGGCCAGCCTGAAGACGCGGGAGTCGAGGCCGTCGATCTGCCGGTAGCCCTCGCCTGGCTCGTTGGTGTAGTCCTGGCTGCGAACCAGGTCCTCGGGCGAGGGCAGCGGCACGGCCGACTCGACCGTGTAGCTGAAGCCCCGGCGGAAGCGGGTCTTGGTGGCCAGTCCCCGGTTGGCCAGGTTCTGCCAGACCCGCTTGTCGGTCTCGACGGTGACCGGCGCGACCGCGGCGGGCAGGTAGGCACCGGAACCGCTCCCGGCGAGCTGGTCGATCACGTACCGCTGGGTGAGCTTGTTGGTGCGTGACCCGGCGGCGACGTCCAGGGTCGAGGGGCCGCGGACGAAGGGGACCAGATCGTCCAGGCGGCCAGAGGCGAACCAGTTGGTCCCGTCGAAGCGGTCGAGGGTGAGCAGGCGCCAGTAGTCCCCGGTGGTCGCCTCCACGGTGAACATGCGGGTCTCCTCGACGGCGCGCAGGCGCGTGCGCAGGGAGACGAACGGGTTGATGCTCACCGGCGCGTCGGCCGCGACCCCGGTGCGGTAGTCAAGCAGCGGCGCCCGACCGTAACCGGGCAGGAGCCACGGCGCGCTCAGCGCGATCACGCCGGCGGCCACGGCCAGCCAGCGCCCGGTGCTGGCGGCTGGGGTGGCCGGCAGCCGCCAGCCCGACGCGGGCCGCGCCCGCGGGGTCGACACCCAGCGGCCCCAGGTGGCCAGCCGGGCGCGGCCCTCGGTGAGCAGCACGCCGGCCGCTCCCAGCAGGAACCACAGCGCGTACCAGGCGGGGCTGGAGTTGCGCACGATCGCCGGGAACACGAACAGCCCGAGCGCGGGCACCACCGCCAGCAGCGGCTGCCTGGCCCGGAAGGTGAGCCCGTCCGCCGAGGTCGCCACCGCCCACGCCCCGGCACAGGTGATCAGCAGGAACTCGCGGGTGACGTTGACCGGGGCGGCCTGGTCGACCACCCCCCGCATGGCCACCTGCGCCGCCTCGACCATCGCCTGCAGCGTGCCCGGGGTGGGGATCACCACCCAGAGGGTGTCGGGGAACAGCAGGATGCCGGCGACCACCACGAACCCGACGGCCATGCCGGCGAGCGACAGGAGCTGGCCGGCGCCGCCGCGGCGCAGCAGCGCGGCCAGGCCGACCGCGGACAGCATCGTCAGCCAGGTCGGCAGCCACCAGGCGTTGCCCTCGTAGAGGCGGCCGACCGAGAGCGAAGCGCCGGTCAGGAGGCCGACGAGGGCGACGGTCTGTGCGACGTCGGTGTTGCGCGCCCCAGTGGCGCGGTCAGTCGATGCCATGGCTGTTCCAGTCGGTCGCTGCGGTTCAGGGCGGCGGTGCGCCAGCCGGCGCGTTCGAGCATGGTGGCCGCCCCGGCGGCGCGGGCGTCGCCGGCGGCCAGGTCCCTGGCGGCCAGGCCGGTCCAGGTGTCGGCCCTGACCAGCATGGCGAGCGCTCCGCCGAAGCCGAGCCTCGCCCTGGCCAGGACGGCGGCCTCCTCCGGGTCGGGGATGGTGAGCACCGCGATCAGCATGCCCTCACCGGAGAGGCGGGCGAGCTGGTCGGCCATGGGCACCAGCGAGGCGCCACGGCTCGGGCCGACGGTGGCCAGGAAGTCGAGGATGGCGTCGGCCTGATCCATCCCGGTCGGCGGCACCACCCGCTCGCCGCCGTCGGTCAGCAGGGCGAGCTCGTAGCCCGAGCGGGCCAGGCGGACGGCCATCGAGGCGGTGGCCGAGATGGCCCGCTCCAGCGAGGACTGGTCGCCGTGGCCCAGGTGGGCCTGCTTGCGGAGGTCGACGGCGAGCAGGGCGCGGGCGCGCCAGGGCTGCTCCTCCTGGCGGATCATCAGCTGGCCCCGCTTGGCCGAGGAGCGCCAGTGGACCTTGCGCAGGTCGTCGCCGTCGCGGTACTCGCGGGTGGTGTAGAACTCGTCGCCGCGGGTGAACAGCCGCCGCACCCTGGCCGCCGAGGCGCTGGCGAAGTCGCCGCCCATGCCAGGCGCCGAGAGCCCTTCGACGCGGGGGTGGATGATCACCTCGGAGGTGCCCGCCACCTCGGAGATGACCTGGGCCAGCCCGAAGGGGTCGAGCAGCCGCACCGACAGCGGGCCGATGGTGTAGCGGCCACGGGTCATGGCGGTCAGCTCGTAGTGCAGGGTCTCGTGGTCGCCGCCGGCGAGGCCGGGCACCACGAAGCGGGCGGCCGGCCCGAACTGGTAGGGGAGCTGGTCCTCGAGCAGCAGCACGCCGGTCTCGAAGCGGGCCGGGTTGTGCAGCCGCACGGTGGCCGCGATCCGGCTGCCGACCGTCGCCCGCAGCGGCCGCACCGAGCGGGTGCAGGTCAGCCGGTAGCGGCCGAACCGCACCACCAGCCAGGCGCCGAGCGGGAGCACCAGCGCGGCCACGGCCAGCATGAACAGCTCAGGCACGCCGGTGAGCAGACCCACCAGCCAGAGCGCCACCGCGGCGGCGCCGAACCCGAACGCTCTCGGGGTGAAGGTGCGCCAGCCCACGGCGGGCTACTCCTCGCCGCGGCCGCGGATCGGGATGGGCACCGCTTCCAGCAGCTCGGTGAGCACGTCGGCGGTGTCGCGGCCGACCATCTGCGCCTCGGGCGCCAGGATCAGCCGGTGGGCGAGGACGGGCAGGGCGAGCGGCTTGATGTCGTCGGGGATGACGTAGTCGCGGCCGCTGACCGCGGCGGCGGCCCTGGCCGCCCTGAGCAGCGAGAGGGCGGCTCTTGGGCTGGCCCCGAGCGCGAGGTCGCCGTTGTCGCGGCTGGCCCGCACCAGGTCGACGATGTAGCGCTTGAGGCTGGCGGCCACGTGCACGGTGCGGCAGCTCTCGATCATCGAGGCGATGGTGGGCGCGTCGGCCACCGGCGAGATGTCGTTGAGCGACGAGGTCTGGCCGTGGGTGTCGAGGATCTCGATCTCGGCGTCCCTGGTCGGGTAGCCGATCTCGAGCTGCAGCATGAAGCGGTCGCGCTGGGCCTCTGGCAGGGGATAGGTGCCTTCGTGCTCGATCGGGTTCTGGGTGGCGATCACCATGAAGGGCACGCCCAGCTGGTAGGTGACGCCGTCCATGGTGACCTGGCGCTCCTCCATCGACTCCAGCAGCGCGGCCTGGGTCTTGGGGGAGGCCCGGTTGATCTCGTCGCCGAGCACGATGTTGGCGAAGATCGCGCCGGGCTTGAACTCGAAGTCGCCGCGCTCCTGGTTGTAGACGCTCACCCCGGTGACGTCCGAGGGCAGCAGGTCGGGGGTGAACTGGATGCGCCGCACCGAGCAGTCGATCGAGCGTGCCAGCGCCTTGGCCAGCATGGTCTTGCCGACGCCGGGCACGTCCTCGATGAGCACGTGGCCCTCGGCCAGGAGCGCGATCAACGCGAGCCGGACCACCTCGGGCTTGCCCTCGATGACCCGCTCGATGTTCTCCTGGATGCGTTCGAAGGCATCGGCGACGTCCTCCATGCCGCCCGTGTCTGGGCGCGTCTTTGCCACCCGGGGGCTCCTTTCATGCCGGATCTACCCACCGATTGTAGAAGCGTGGCGCTGGCTGCGGGCGGTCGGGCGGGTGCGGGCCGGCTAAGGATTGGGTGAGTATGCTTCGGGTGGTCATGCCTTCCGCACCAGAGACCCGCGCCAAACTGCTGGCCGCCGCCCGGCAGGCCTTCGCCGACCTGGGCTACGGCAAGGCCCGGGTGGAGGACGTGGTGGCCCGCGCCGGGGTCGGCCACGGCACCTTCTACGCCTACTTCCCCAACAAGCGGGCCGCGCTGGCCGCCCTCATCCACGAGAACGCGGCCACCCTGGTCGGCCTGGCCGGCCAGCCGTGGGGCGCCCCCCGGCGCCCGCGGCGCACCGGCGGGGCGTCGGGCAAGTCCCCGCCCGTCCCCACCGCGAACCAGGTGCGGGACAGCCTGGTCGCGGTGCTCGGCGGGCTGGCCGATCTGTACGACGCCGACGCGGACCTGATCGTGCTCTGGACCGAGGCGTCCATGCGCGACCCCGAGCTCGGCCGGGTGCTCGACGAGGTGCGGCGGCAGTTCGCCAAGCGCGTGGCCCGCAACATCGAGCGGGCGGCCGCCCAGGGGCTCACCCGCCCGGTCGACGCCCACACCGCGGCGACCGCCCTGGCCGCGATGGCCGAGCAGACCCTGTTCCTGCGCGCCGTCCGCAAGGAGCCACTGGACCGGGACACCACCGTGCAGACCCTCGCCGACCTCTGGTACCACGCCCTGTACCGCGAGCAACCGGGCGATCCGGACGGTTCCACGCAGTAGGTCTGACCTCGTTCTCCGCACGCTCTGCCCGGTTCGTCCCGGCCCACCCGGTTGCCGGTCGCCTCCGGGCTGCGCGTCGCGGTACGGTTGCGCCAGTTCGAGCACTGCTGCCGGGGTAACCGGCGGTGCAGGTGACATCGGACTACGAAGGGAGGGGGCGTGCCGGGCAAGGATGCCGGCGGCGCGCCTGGTCGCTCTCCGCTGGACCAGGCGGCGCGGCGCTGGGCGATGCCTGGCGTGGTGGACCCGCATCCTGGACGCTGGCTCGAGGGCCCACCCGACGTCGACGAGCTGCTGCGGCAGGTGGTCGAGGGGTCGGTGGGGCTGGCCGGTGCCGCCGACGGCCTGATCTGGCTGCCGGAGGAGGAGGGCAAGCGGCTGGTGGTCCGGTGCGGTACAGGCCGCTTCGCCGCCAGCCTCGGCCAGGCCGCGCGCTTCGGGGAGGGGCTCGCCGGCGGCATCTGGGAGCGGGCGGCCCCGCTCGCGGTCGACGACTACCAGGCCTGGCCGGACCGGGCCTCCGAAGGACTCGGGCACGGCGAGGTCCGGGCGGTGCTGGCGGCGCCGCTGGTCTCGGCCGGGGCCGTGGTCGGCGTGCTCGGCCTGGCGGCCGAGCCGGGACACCGTTTCGGCGAGGCCGAGGTGGAGCTGGTGCGGGTGCTCGGCGAGCTGGCCGGGGCCGCCGTCGACCACGCCCAGCGGGAGCATGCCGCCCACCGCCGCCTGCTCGAGCAGGCGACCACCGAGGCGTGGCTGCGGGCCAACGAGCTCCGCTACCGGACCCTGATCGAGCAGATCGACGCGGTCACCTACTCCGAGGCCTTCGCCGTCGGCGGCGCCCAGATGATGTACGTCAGCCCACAGGTCACCGAGAAGCTCGGCTACACCCCCGAGGAGGTCGGCCAGCCGGGCTTCTGGAAGGGGCTGGTCCACCCGGACGACCGCGAGCGGGTGCTCGCCGAGGACGAGCAGGTCGAGCTCACCGGCGTGCCGTGGCGCATGGAGTACCGCGTGGTCGGCCGCGACGGGCAGGTGCTGTGGATCCGCGACCACGCCGTGCTGGTCCGCGACGGCCGGGGGCGGCCCGCGTTCTGGCAGGGCCTGTGGATCGACGTCACCGACCAGAAGCTGGCCGAGCAGGCCATGCGCGAGGCGCTGGAGCTGGAGCGCGAGGCCACCAGCCGGCTGCGGGCGCTGGACGAGCTGAAGAACACCTTCCTCGACGCGGTCTCCCACGAGCTGCGGACGCCGCTCGCCTCGGTCATCGGGATCGCCCTGACGCTGCAGCGGGCGCGCACCAGCCTCGCCCCCGCCGACGCCGACGACCTGATCGACCGGCTCGTCTACAGCGCGGCAAAGCTCGACCAGCTCCTCTCCGACCTGCTCGACCTGGACCGCCTGAGCCGCGGCATCGTCGCCCCCAAGCTGCGCCGCACCGACGTGGCCGCGCTGGTCTCCCGGCTCGCCGCGGAGTGGGAGGCGCAGCACGGCCGCCGCCTCGGCATGCAGCTGGACCCGGTGGTCGCCTGGGTCGACCCCGCCAAGGTGGAGCGCATCGTGGAGAACCTGCTCTCCAACGCCGCCAGGCACACCAGCCAGGCGACGCCGGTCTGGGTCCGGGTGGCACGGCACGGCGGCGACGTGCTGGTCGCGGTCGACGACGCCGGCGGCGGCGTGCCGGGCGAGCTGCGCACCGCGCTGTTCGAACCGTTCCGCCAGGGCCCCAACGTGCCCGGCTACGCGCCCGGCGTCGGCATCGGGCTCTCCCTGGTGGCCCGCTTCGCCGAGCTGCACGGCGGCCGGGCCTGGGTGGAGGACCGGCCAGGCGGCGGCTCCTCCTTCCGGGTGCGGCTGCCCGATCCGCCGGCGCCCGCCGGCGAGCCGGAGGCCCCGCCCGAGCCGCCCGAGCGCCGCGGCCTTCGCGCCGGCATCACCGTCCTCGAGACCCCGGCGGGCCAGATGGAGCCGGAGGCAGCCGCGCCCGAGCCGACCGAGCCACCGGACGAAGACGGCGGGAACACGAGGTAAACCGCACGCTACCGTCGAGTACGGCTGGCTATACTCATGCCCAGCGCGATCCGTCGACGGTCACCACGGGAGCGGCCAATGGAGCGAGCACTGGTCCTCAACGCCTCGTACCAGCCGATCTGTGTCGTGCCGGTGCGTCGGGCGGTGGTGCTCGTGCTGAAGGAGAAAGCCGACGTCCTGGTCCCCAGGGACGCGCTGGTGCGGGGTGCCACCATCGCCATCCAGGCGCCGAGCGTGATCCGCCTGCGCTACGTGGTGAAGGTGCCGTTCCGCGCCAGAGCCGGGCTGTCGCGCCGGGCCGTGTTCGTGCGCGACGACCACACCTGCCAGTACTGTGGCGGCAGGGCAGAGAACGTCGACCATGTCATCCCGCGCTCCCGCGGTGGCCTGCACGTCTGGGAGAACGTGGTAGCCGCCTGCCGGCGCTGCAACAGCCGCAAGGAGGACCGCCTTCCACACGAGGTCGGCTTCCGGTTGCGACGCGAGCCACGCGCGCCCAAGGAGACGCTCTGGATCGTGATCGCGGTCGGGCACATCGACCCGGGGTGGGTCCCATACCTCGGCGTCGAGCCGAGCACGGCGGTCCCGGCCTGAGGGTTACGACGGGGTTCAACAGGTAGCAGCCCGGGGGGTTCGGGGGGCGGGTCGCCCCCGATGAGTCAGGGGGCGGTCCGATGGCGACCACCGCAGCCGAGATGGCCGGCCGCCTCGGTCAGCGTGTCCGCGTCGTCCTCGCCAGGTCGCGCCGCCCAGCGCTGCTGATCGCCCCGCTGGCCGCCGGCGCCCTCGGTGCCGTCCTCGCGGTCACGCTGGTCGCCAGGCAGGACGCTGAGATCGGGCCGGCCACGGTGCGCCTGTCCGTGCGCCCGGCCCTCTCCGGTTCGAGCCGGTTGGCGGTACCACCGTTCGGCTCGGTGTCGGCCCACACCCACGTCGGGCCGCTGCAGTTCCGGGCCACCCTGGACGACGTCGACGTTGCCCGGCTGAACCAGGCGCTGGCAGAGGACGAGGTGCCAGGCGGCCTGCGCCGCAGCAGCCTGCACACCGCCCTGGCGCCGCTGGAGCAGGACGCGCGCCAGGCCGCCAGGGAGTTCCTGCTCCGCCTGACCGCGGTCGGGCTCGGCGGCGGCCTGGCCGGGGTGCTGCTGTTCGGGCGGCGCAGCGCCCGCAGGCTGGCCGGCTGCGCCGCCGGCGGCGCGCTGGCCATGGCGGTGCTGCTGGTCCCGTCGGTGGCCACCTACGACGTGTTCGCCTTCAGGGCGCCGCGGTACGAGGGTTCCCTGCAATACGCGCCCGCGCTGGTCGGCGACGTCCGCACCGGCTTCGACCGCTTGCAGACGCTCCGCGACGAGATGGCGCGGATCACCGCCAACCTGAACCGTGCCTACGCGGCCCTCAGCCGGCCGGTGCCGGTGCTCGACGGGAGCACCGTGCGGGTGCTGCACATCGCCGACGTGCATCTCAACCCGGCCGGCTTCGATCTCGCCGAGCAGCTCGCCGACAAATTCGACGTCGCTGCCGTGGTCGACTCCGGCGACATGGGCACCTGGGGCCTGGCGCAGGAGCGGGGCGTCGCCCGCCGGGTGCGCGACTTCCGCGTCCCGTACCTGTTCGTCAAGGGCAACCACGACAACCCGGCGATGGTGGCGGCGGTACGGGCCAACCCCAACGCCCGGGTGCTCGACGACGCCGCCGTCACGGTGAGCGGCATCCGCTTCCACGGCGTGCCCGACCCGGTGTTCTCACCGGGCCAGGGCTTTCGCAACCCCGAGTTCGAGCGGCTCAAGGAGCGGCGCAGTGTCCAACTGGCCGCCACCCTGGACGGGCAGTCGGTCCGTGCCGACGTGCTGGTGGTCCACGACCCGCTGCTGGCCCGCTACGCCATCGGGCACGTCGCCACCGTGCTCGAAGGCCACCTGCACAGCTTCGGCTCGCAGGTGGTGAGCGGCACCCGCGAGCTCCGCACCGGCACGGTGGGCGGGGCGGGCCCGGACGGCCTGCGGGCCAAGCAGCCGGTGCCGTACACCGCCGAGGTGCTCTACTTCGACCCGGACACGCGCCGTCCGGTGGCGGTCGACCGGATCACCGTC
Source organism: Actinomycetota bacterium (assembly GCA_035535495.1). GTDB lineage: Bacteria > Actinomycetota > CALGFH01 > CALGFH01 > CALGFH01 > DASUZB01. The sequence continues at coordinate 45,962 of DATLQA010000029.1, forward strand.
GGCGCGCTGGAATCCTCCTTCTCGGTCGACCGCGAGCTGCTCGACGAAGGCGCCAACGGGTTCGTCCTCGACCCGGTCGAGGTCCCCGCCGACCTGCTGCCGCCGCCGCAGCCCGACGAGGTCCAGGGCCAGCCGCCCGGGGTCACCGCCCGCCGCCCGCTCGGCGCCTGAGCGGCCGCCCGCTCCGGGGGCTCTCCACTTCCCTCCACTTCCGCTCCACCGGTGCGCCGGCGGCCTTCCGGCACGGCTTGACCAGGGCGTCCTCTGGCCGGCTACCCGGCGACACCCGGCAATTCGGGCCGTGCTCCCCGGTCGCCGTCGCGCCAAGGGCGTTACACGATTTCCCCTGCTCAATGAGGGTTTTTCGAGGCTGTTTCCGGCCAGCAAACTCGTTGACTGGGGGTGGGTGGTGGAGTAAAGTGGCGGCCGGTGGAGGAAGACGGTGGGAGGGTCCGGGGCCGGTGTTCATTGGCACTCACGACCATTCCCTCGACCCCAAAGGGCGCGTCATCCTCCCGCGCAAATTTCGCGACGAGCTGGGACAGGACATGGTCTTCACCAAGGGCATCGAGCGCTGCCTGTACGTCTTCCCGCTCGCCGAGTTCCAGACCTTCGCGGACAAGCTGCGGAGCCTGCCGCTGACCGAGCGCCCCAGCCGCGACTTCGTCCGGGTGTTCATCGCCGGTGCCAGCCAGGAGACCGCCGACGCCCAGGGCCGGGTGGTGATCCCGCAGCCGCTGCGCGACTACGCCGGCCTCGCCAAGGACATCGTGGTCGTGGGCCAGCTCTCCCGGGTGGAGATCTGGGACCGCGCCGAGTGGGAGCGCTACATCCCGCTCGCGCAGGCCGCCTACTCCGAGCAGGCCAACGCCGCCCACCTCGCCGAGCTGGGGATCTGATGGTGTTGACCAGCGTGCCAACGCATCAGCCGGTGATGCTCGACCGCTGTGTCGAGCTGCTGCGGCCGGCCTCGACCCGCGTCTGGGTCGACGCCACCCTGGGCCTCGGCGGTCACGCCGAGGCCCTGCTGGACGCGAGCGAGCCGGACGGCCGCGTGGTCGGGCTGGACCGCGACCCCGCCGCGCTGGCACTGGCCACGGAGCGGCTGGCGCGCTTCGGCGACCGCCTGGTCCCGGTGGCGGCCTCCTTCGCCGACCTCGGCTGGGTGGCGGAGGAGCTGGGCCTCGACGCCGTCGACGGCGTCCTGTACGACCTCGGCGTCTCCTCACTGCAGCTGGACGAGCCGGAGCGGGGCTTCAGCTACCGCCACGACGCGCCCCTGGACATGCGCATGGACCCGGGCGGCCGCGTGACCGCGGCGGAGGTGGTCAACACCTACCCGCGTGCGGAGCTCGCCCGGGTGCTGCGCACCTACGGCGAGGAGCGCTTCGCCGGCCGGATCGCCCGCTTCGTGGAGGAGGCCCGCCGCCGCGCGCCGGTGCGGACCACCGGGGAGCTGGTCGACCTGATCAAGGCCGCCGTCCCCGCGGCGGCCAGGCGCTCCGGCCCGCACCCGGCGCGGCGCACCTTCCAGGCGCTGCGCATCGACGTCAACGGCGAGCTGGCTGCCCTGGAGGCGTCGCTGCCGCAGGCGATCGACCTGCTCGCGCCGGCAGGGCGGGTGGTGGTGCTCAGCTACCACTCGCTCGAGGACCGGATCGTCAAGCGGACCTTCGCCGAGGCGGCCGGCCGCGCGCCGGCCGTCCCCGGGCCGCCCCTGCCGGCGCCACCGGCGCGGTTGCGGTTGCTCACCCGGCGTCCCGAGACGCCGGATGCTGCCGAGGTCGCCGCCAACCCTCGTGCCGAGAGCGCCAAGCTGCGCGCCGCCGAGAAGCTCGGCGGCGTACCGGGCGGCCAGCCGCCCGCCGACCCGTCCGATACCGGTCCCGCCGCCCCGCGCTGGACCCCGACCCGTAGGGGGGCAGCATGAGCATGGCCGCGCCTGGCCACGCCACCTCGACCCGTCCGGCCCAGCGGCAGCCGCCGCCACGCCGGCTGCGCGCCGTCGCGCCCGTGCGACGGCTGCCGCGACCGCTGTTCGTCCTGCTCACCCTCGGCCTGGCGGTCGCCGGCGTGCTCGGCCTGGTGACCCTCAACGTCAACGTGAACCAGCAGGCCTTCGAGATCGCCCGGTTGTCGCGCGCGAACCGCGAAGCCGAGCGGCGCTACACCATCTACCAGGCGGAGGTCGACCGGCTCAAGGCACCGAGCCGCATCGCCGAGGTGGCGGCGAGGCGCGGCATGGTCCCCGCCGGCCGGCCCCGGATCATCGCCTGGCCAGGTGGTGGCAAGCCGGCCGCGGGATCCCGGGGGGCGGCGACTTCCCCCGCCTCCCCCGGGACCCGCCCGGACGGCGGCTGGGCGCAGGACCCCTTCCCACTCAAGCCGTACCTCGCCCAGCCATAGCAGCACCCCCCGGAGGCTCCTTCCCTGGCCTCCGGGGGTGAACCGCCGACCTGCCTCAAGGTCAGCAGGACCGGGCCGCGCCCCCAGCGCGGCCCGGTCGAGCAGTCGGAACAGCGTTCGTGAGCGGCGCCAGGTCGGCGAGAAGGTCGCGAGCGGCTCAGCCAGTGAGGGAAGGGGGGAAGCACGTGCCGAGCGGACGAGGTTCCGCCAAGCGCCGGCGGCGCCGCCGGCGCGCCCGTGGCGGCGGTCCCGGCCGCGGTGACGGCGGCAAGCGCCTGCTGGTCGTGCTCGGCGCCACCGTCCTCGCCTTCCTGGCCATCACCGGCCGGCTGGTCGTCCTGCAGGTGGTCGACGCCACCTCGCTCGACGAGGCGGCGGCCAGGCAGCGCCTGCGCACCATCGAGCTGCCCGCCGACCGCGGCCGGGTGTTCGACCGCAACGGCAGCCACCTGGCCCTGTCGGTCGACGCGCGGGCCGTCTACGCCCAGCCCCGCCTGGTCCGCAACCCGGACGCCACCGCCCGGCGGCTCGCCCCGCTGCTGCCCCGGCCGGTCGCCGACCTCCGCCGCCGGCTCGCCTCCAAGCGCCCATGGGTGTACCTGGCCCGCCGGGTGCCCGCCGCCCGCGGCGACCGCGTGGCGCGGCTCAAGCTGCCCGGCATCGGCGTGCTCGACGACACCGTGCGGAGCTACCCCTCCGGCCCGCTCGCCGCGCAGGTGCTCGGCTTCGTCGACGTCGACGGCAAGGGCCTGGCCGGGGTGGAGCAGCAGTACGACGGCCTGCTTCGCGGCCGCTCCGGCGAGCTCCTGCTCGAGCAGGACCCGAAGGGCCGTCCGATCCCCTCGGGGCAGCGCCGCCTGAAGCCGCCGACGCCAGGCACCGACATCGTGCTCACCGTCGACCAGCCGCTCCAGTACGTCGCCGAGCGGGCACTGTACGAGGCGGTCAGAAAGAACCACGCCAAGGGCGGCTCGGTGGTGGTCCTCGCGCCCTCCACCGGCGAGGTCCTGGCCATGGCCAACCTGCCCGACTACGACCCTAACCGCTACGCCAAGGCCACCGCGACGGCGCGGCGCAACCGCGCGGTCGAGGACGTGTTCGAGCCGGGCTCGACCAACAAGACCATCACCGCGGCCGCGGCCCTGGAGGCGGGCGTGGTCACCCCGGGCACGCAGCTGCGCGTCCCCTGGGCCTTGGAGCTCTGCCCTGGGGTGAAGACCTTCCACGATTCGCACAAGCACGCCCAGGAAGTGCTGTCCTTCGCCGACGTGGTGGCGCAGTCCTCCAACGTCGGCACCATCAAGGTGGCCAGCAAGCTCGGCAAGCGGCGCCTGGCACAGGCCGAGCTGGACTTCGGGTATGGCCGGCGCACCGGCATCGACCTGCCGGGCGAGTCCCCCGGGCTGGTCACCCCCATGCCGGCCTGGCGCTGCACCGACCTGGGCGTCAACGCCATCGGCCAGGGCGTGGCCGTGACCGTGCTGCAGGCCGCCGGCGTCTACGCGGCCGTGGCCAATGGCGGCGTGCAGGTGGCGCCGTCGCTGCTGAGGGGCACGATCGACGCCGGCGGCCGCTTCCAGCCGGCCGAGCGCCGGCCGAGCCGCCGGGTCATCTCGGAGCGGACCGCCACCACCCTCACCGCCATCCTCCAGGGCGTGCTCACCGGCCACGGCACCGGCAAGGAGGCCGCGCTCGGCGCCTGGACGGCCGCCGGCAAGACCGGCACCGCCCGCAAGCCCAACCCGCACGGCCGCGGCTACCTGCCCGGCGCCTACGTGGCCAGCTTCATCGGCTTCGCCCCGGCCGAGCACCCGGCCGTGGTGGTCGCGGTCGTGCTCGACCAGCCGACCCCCATCTTCGGCGGGGTGGTCGCCGCCCCGGTCTTCCGCGAGGTGGCCAGCTATGCCCTCACCCGACTCCGGGTGCCAGCCTCGCTGCCGGCCCGCCGGCAGCGGTGATGTCACCTTCTCGTATCGCCTCGGCGGCACCGGCCGGGCCCGGGCACGTTGCCAGAGCGCTGATGCTAGGCTTTCGCCGGCCGCCGCCCCGGCGGCGGCCGCAAGCCCACGGCACCGGCGTTCCCGCAGCCGGCCGCCCTGCCCTTCGACGCGGGTTTGGACGTTCATGACCTTGACGCCCAGGCGCGTCCTGCTCGGCTCGCTGGCCGCCGCCACCGGCGGTCGAGTCACAGGCGGCGGCGAGGTCCACGTCACCGACGTCGTGCTCGACACCCGCACCGTCACCCCTGGGGCGCTGTTCTGCTGCGTGCCCGGCTCCAAGGTCGACGGCCACGACCTGGCCGGCGCCGCCCTCGAGGCCGGCGCCGCCGCCCTGGTGGTGGAGCGGCCGCTCGACCTGCCCATCCCGCAGCTGCTGGTGGGCTCGGTCCGGGCCGCGCTGGCGCCGCTGGCCGACGCCTTCTGGGAGCACCCGTCGCGCCGCTTCGACCTGGTGGGGGTGACCGGCACCAACGGCAAGACCACCACCACGTTCATGCTGGAGGCGATCTTCAGGGCGGCCGGGCGCACCCCCGGGGTGATCGGCACCGTCGAGGTGCGCCTGGGCGACGAGCGCCGCCCGGTCGCCCACACCACCCCGGAAGCCCCCGACCTGCAACGGCTGCTGGCCGAGATGGCGGACAGCGGCGTCGAGGCCGCGGCCATGGAGGTGTCCAGCCACGGACTGGCGCTCGGGCGGGTCGACCGCACCTGGTACCGGGCGGCGGTGTTCACCAACCTGACCCAGGACCACCTCGACTTCCACGACGGCCTGGAGGACTACTACCAGTCCAAGCGCAAGCTGTTCACCAGCGCCTTCACCGGCCTCGGGATCGTCAACGCGGACGACCCCTACGGCCGCCGCCTGGCCGGGCCGGACGCCGGCATCCCGGTGGTCACCACCGGCACCGGCCCCGGGGCGACCTGGAGGGCGTCGGTGGTGGAGGCGACCCTGGCCGGCACCAGCTTCCGGCTGGACAGCCCCGCCGGCCCGGCCGCCGTCCGGCTCCGCCTCGCCGGGCAGTTCAACGTCGCCAACGCGCTCGGCGCCCTGGCCGCGGCGGACGCGCTCGGCATCGACCTGGCCACCGCGGTGGCCGGTCTCGCCAGCCTGGCGGGGGTGCCCGGCCGCTTCGAGCGGGTCGACGTCGGCCAGCCGTTCACCGTCCTGGTCGACTACGCGCACACGCCCGACTCGCTCGACAACGTGCTGCGCGCCGCCCGGGCGGTGAGCGAGAAGCGGGTGATCGTGGTGTTCGGCTGCGGCGGTGACCGCGACCGGGCCAAGCGCCCGCTGATGGGGGCGATCGCCGGCCGCCTCGCCGACCTGGTGGTGGTCACCTCCGACAACCCGCGCTCGGAGCGGCCGGAGGCGATCGTCGACGAGGTGGTCGAGGGGGTGCGCCGCAGCGCCGAGCCGGACGCGTGGTGGGCGACGGTCGACCGCCGCGCCGCCATCGCCGAGGCGCTGGCCGCCGCCGGGCCCGGTGACGCGGTGGTGATCGCCGGCAAGGGCCACGAGCATGGCCAGGAGTTCGAGGGCGGCCGCAAGGTGCCGTTCGACGACCGGGTGGTGGCGGCGGAGGAGCTCAGCCGCCTGCTCGGCGCCGCCGGCGCCGTCGAAGGCAGTGGCGCCTCGTGATCCCGCTCAGCCTCGACGAGGTCGCCGCGGCAGCGGGCGGCGTGCTGCGCGACGCCGACCCGGGCACGCTGGTCACCTCGCTGACGATCGACTCCCGGGTGGTGGCGGCGGGCGGGCTGTTCGTCGCCCTGCCCGGCGAGCGCACCGACGGCGCCCGCTTCGCCGCCGACGCGCTCGCGGCCGGCGCCGCGGCCGTGCTGGCCAGGCGCGGCGCGGTCACGGCCGGGCCACGCGTCGAGGTCGACGACCCGCTCACCGCGCTGGCCGCGGTGGCCGGCGAGGTGCGGTCCCGGTCGGCCGCCAGGGTCGTCGGCATCACCGGGTCGGTCGGCAAGACCACCACCAAGGACCTGCTCGCGGCGGTGCTGGCCACGCGCCTGCGCACCGTGGCCAACCAGGCCTCGTTCAACAACGAGCTCGGCCTGCCGCTCACCCTGGCCCGGCTCGAGCCGGACACCGAGGCCCTGGTGGTCGAGCTGGGCGCGCGCGGCCCCGGCCACATCGCCGCCCTGGCCCGGGTCGCCCGGCCGGTCCTCGGCGTGGTCCTCAACGTCGGCGAGGCCCACCTCGGCGTGTTCGGCTCGCGGCAGGCCATCGCCGACGCCAAGGCCGAGCTGGTCGAGGCGCTCCCCTCCGACGGTGTGGCGGTGCTCGCCGCCGACGACCCGATCGTGGCCGCCATGGCCGGCAGGACCGAGGCCAGGGTGGTCAGCTTCGGCCTCGGCCCGGCCGCGGAGGTGCGCGCCGAAGGGGTCGAGCTGGACGGGGACGGCCACGCCCGCTTCCGGCTCAGCACCCCGGCCGGCTCGGCCGCGGTGGCCATGCCCGCCATGGGCGAGCACCTGGTCCGCGACGCCCTCGCCGCGGCGGCCGCCGCCGGCGTCTTCGGCCTGGCCGTCGAGGAGATCGCCGCCGGGCTGGCCGGCGCCCGCCTGTCGCCCATGCGCATGCAGGTGGAGCGCCGCCCTGACGGCGTCACCGTGATCAACGACGCCTACAACGCCAACCCCACCTCGGTGACCGCCGCGCTCAAGGCGCTGGCCGCCGCCGGGCGGGGCGGCGGCCGCACGGTGGCCGTGCTCGGCGAGATGGCCGAGCTGGGCGAGGCCGCCCAGGTCGAGCACGACCGGGTCGGCCGGCTGGCCGCCCGTCTCGGGATCGACCGGCTGGTCGGGGTGGGGGAGCTGGGCGAGATCCTGGTCAGGGCGGCCCGCATGGAGGGCATGTGGCCGGAGGAGGCGGTGGCGGTGGCCGACGCCGACGCCGCCGTCGCGGCCGTCGCCGGCGTGCTCGCCCCAGGTGACGTGGTCCTGGTCAAGGCGAGCCGGGCGGTCGCCTTGGACAGCGTGGCGAATCGGCTCCTCATTGAGCCGAATGTGCCCACCGGGGGGTCCGGGGGGCTCAAGAAGCGGAGCGGTAGCCCCCCGGTCAACAGGGGGTCCGGGGGGGCGGGGGTTGCCCCCCCGGTGCATCGGGGGAGTAGGTAAGTGGTCGGCATCCTGGTCGCCGCGGCCGTCGCCCTGGCCATCGGGCTGGTGGGCACGCCGCTGGCCATCCGGAGCTTCCGCCGGCACAACCTCGGCCAGCTCATCCAGGTCGACCTGCCCGACTCTCACCAGACCAAGCGGGGCACCCCGACCATGGGCGGGGCGGTGATGATCCTCGGCGCGGTGGCCGGCTATGGCGTCGCCCACCTGCTGATCGACGTCCGCCTCACCTCGCGCGGCCTGCTGGTGATGATCACCATGATCGCCCTCGGCGTGGTCGGCTTCGTCGACGACTACCTCAAGATCCGCAACCAGCGCAGCCTCGGCCTGACCAAGACCGCCAAGTTCGGCGGGCAGGCCCTGGCCGCGGTCGGCCTCGCCGTCGGGGCGTGGTACTGGACGGACGCCTTCCGGGGCGTCTCCTTCATCCGCCCGCTCACCGGCACCACCCTGCCGCTGCTGCTGTTCCTGATCTGGGTGTTCCTGATCCTCTCGGCCACCTCCAACGGGGTGAACCTGACCGACGGCATGGACGGGCTCGCCTCCGGCTCCACCGTCCTGGTGGTCAGCGCCTACGTGGTGATCGCCTTCTGGCAGTTCCGCCACTCCTGCTCGGCGCCGCCGATCGACACGCCCGGCTGCTACCGGCTGGAGGCGACCGGCTCGCTCGACCTGGCGGTGGTGGCGGCCGCCATGATGGGCGCGACCGCCGGGTTCCTGTGGTGGAACGCGCCGCCGGCGCGGATCTTCATGGGCGACACCGGCTCGCTCGCGCTCGGCGGCACCCTGGCCGCGCTGGCCCTGTTCACCGACACCCAGCTGCTGCTGGCGGTGCTCGGCGGCATCTACGTGGTGGAGACACTCTCGGTGATCCTGCAGATCGCCTCGTTCCGCTTCCTGCACCGCCGGGTCTTCAAGATGGCCCCGATCCACCTGCATTTCGAGCTGTCGCAGTGGCCGGAGTTCACCGTCATCGTGCGCTTCTGGATCCTGGCCGGCCTGGCGGTGGCCTTCGGCCTTGGCCTGTTCTACGCCGAGTTCATCACCCGCGGGGGGACGAGTGGCTGAGTGGGGGATTGCTGGCACGCCCGTGCTGGTCGCGGGGCTGGGCGCGTCCGGCCGTGCGGCGGCGCGGCAGCTGGCCGCGCTCGGGGCCGACGTGCTGGCCTGCGACGACGCACCCGACCTGGACGTGGCCGAGCTGGACGCGGCCGGGATCAAGACCCACCTCGGGCCCGGCTCGGTCGAGCTGCTCGAAGGCCGGCGGCTCCTGCTGGTCGCGCCGGGCCTGCCAGAGGGCCACCCGTTGATCCAGGCCGCCCTCGGCGCCGACGTGCCGGTCTGGAGCGAGGTGGAGCTGGGTGTCCGCCTGGCCCGCATGCCGCTGGTCGGGGTGACCGGCACCAACGGCAAGACCACCACCACCGAGCTGGCCGCGGCCATGCTGAACGCCAGCGGCCTGCACGCCGTGGCCGCCGGCAACGTCGGCCGGCCGCTGGTCGACGCCGTGGTGGCCTCCCCGGCGCCCGAGGCGGTCGTGGTCGAGCTGTCCAGCTTCCAGCTGCGCTTCACCCACAGCCTCCGCCTGGCCGCCGGGGCCTGGCTCAACCTCGCCCCCGACCACCTCGACTGGCATCCCGACCTGGACGCGTACGCCACCGCCAAGGCGCGGGTCTGGGCCAACCAGCGCGGCGACGACTGGGCGCTCTACCCGGCCGACGACCCGGTGGTCGCCGCCTACGCCGCCGCCGCGCCCGGCCGGCGGGTGCCGTTCTCGACCGGCAAGGCCGAGGCGGGCGGCCTCGGGGTGGAGGCCGGCATCGCCCTGTCGCGCATCCCCGGGGTGGAGGGCGGGCTGTGGCGCGCGGCCGCGCTGCGCCTGCCCGGCCGCCACAACCTGGCCAACGCGCTGGCCGCGTCCGGTCTGGCGCTGGCGCTCGGCGCCCACCCGGCGGCCATGGCCAGGGCGGTGGCCGCGTTCCGGCCGGGCCCGCACCGCCTGGCGGAGGTCGGCGAGGTCCGCGGGGTTGCGTTCGTGGACGACTCCAAGGCGACCAACCCGCATGCGGCCGTCCAGGCGATCGCGGCCTTCCCGCGGGTCGTCTGGATCGCCGGCGGCCGCAACAAGGGCCTCGGCTTCGACCAGCTGGTCGCGGCCGCCCTGCCCCGGCTGGTCGGGGCGGTGCTGATCGGCGAGGCGGCGGACGAGCTCGGCGCCGCCCTCGACCGCGCCGGCTTCACCGGCCCGGTGGCCAGGGCGGCGTCCATGGGCGAGGCCGTCACGGTCGGCTTCGGCCTGGCCGAGGCGGGCGACACGGTGCTGCTGGCGCCGGCCTGCGCCAGCTTCGACATGTTCACCGACTACGCCGAGCGTGGCCGCGCCTTCGCGGCCGCCGTCGCCCGCCTGGCCGACCGCCATGCCGGGGGGGCGCGGTTTGCCCCCCCGGAGAGTCGGGGGTCCGGGGAAACGTTTTCAGCTCCTGCGGAGGACGACGGTCATGGCGACCGGCACCCGTGAGCCGCGCCAAGCCGCCCAGCCGCCCGGGCTGGGGCCGGGTGCCGTGGCCGCCAGGAGGGACAGCCGGCCCGCGCCGCGGCTCGGCTCCAGCTACTACCTGATCCTCGCCCTGATCGGCACCCTGCTCGCCGTGGGGCTGGTGATGGTGCTGTCGGCGTCCTCGGTGGCCGCCTTCGCCCGCACCAACGACTCCTACACCTACCTCAAGCGCCAGGCCATCTGGGTCGGGATCGGGCTGGTGCTGATGTTCGCGGTCAGCCGGGTCGACTACCGGTTCTGGCGCCGCCTCGCCGTCCCCCTCCTCGGGGTGGTGTTCCTGCTGCTGCTGGTGGTGCTGGTCCACCCGGCCGCGGTGACCGCGTCCGGCTCGACCCGCTGGATCCGGCTCGGGCCGATCACGCTGCAACCCGCCGAGCTGGCCAAGCTGTCGCTGCTGCTGTTCGCCGCCGACGTGCTGGTGCGCAAGGAGCGCCTGCTCGGCGACGTCCGCCACCTGCTCGTCCCGGTGCTGCCGGTGATGCTCGCGCTGGCCCTGCTGGTCCTGGCCGAGCCCGACCTCGGCACCACCATGCTGCTGTGCGTGATCGGCTTCGCCATGCTGTTCCTGGCCGGCACGCCCGTCCGCATCCTCGGCGCCATCGGCCTGATCGGCCTGGTCGGCGCGTCCACCACCATGCGCGGCTACCAGCGGGCCCGGCTGGCCGCCTTCCTCGACCCGGGCGGCGACCCCCAGAACACCGGCTTCCAGCTGCTCCAGGGCCACCTCGCGTTCGGCTCGGGCGGGCTGCTCGGGGTCGGCCTCGGCCAGAGCAGGCAGAAGTGGTCGTTCCTGCCCAACGCCCACACCGACTTCATCTTCGCCGTGATCGGCGAGGAGCTCGGCCTGATCGGCACGCTCGCCGTCCTGGGCATGTTCATCACCTTGGGCTACGCCGGCGTGCGGGTGGCGCGCCGGTCGGCCGACCCGTTCGGCCGCTACCTCGCCGGCGGGATCACCGTCTGGATCATGGTCCAGGCGCTGGTCAACCTCGGCGCGGTGGTCGGCCTGCTGCCGATCACCGGCGTGCCGCTGCCGCTGGTCTCCTTCGGCGGCTCCAGCATGCTGGTCCTCCTGGTCGCCATCGGCATGCTGCTCAACCTGGCCAAGCAGGAGGCATGGCGGCCGCGGTCGGCGGTGCTGGCGACGGCCGCGCCGGCCGAGCGGCGGGACCGGCGCCGCCCCACCGCCACCGTGCCGCACCGGGCGGCGGCCGGCAGGGCCGCCGGACCGACCCGTGGCGGCCGCGGCACCAGCCTGTCCGGCTCCCGGACGTCCGGCGCGCGCCGGCCCCCGGGCGGTGCGGAGGGCCGCCGCACGACGTCCGGCCGGACCGGCCCGGACGCGCGGCGGCGCCGCGGAGCCCAGAGCAAGAAGGACCGCCGCAGGAGGGAACGCTGATGACCGCTGAGGAGACCCGCCGGCCGGGCCGCGGCCGGGAGGGACCCCGCGTGCTGGTCGCCGCCGGCGGCACCGGCGGCCACGTGGTGCCCGGGCTGGCCCTGGCGCGCGCGCTGGTCGAGCGCGTGCCGACCGCGACGGTGAGCTTCGCCGGCACCAGCAGGGGGATCGAGACCCGGGTGGTGCCCGAGGCCGGGTTCGGCCTCCACCTGCTGCCGATCCTGCCGCTGTCGCGCCGGCTCGCCCTCGAGACGGTGCTGGCGCCGCCGGCCGCCGTGGCCGGCGCCGGCGCGGCCCTGCGGCTGCTCCGCCGCGAGCGGATCGACGTGGTCGCCGGCATGGGCGGCTACGTCACCCTGCCGGTGGCCGCCGCCGCCAGGATGGCCGGCCTGCCGGTGGTGCTGCACGAGTCGAACGCCGTGCCTGGCCTGGCCAACCGGCTGGCCGCGCGCTTCGCCAGCCGCGTCGGCGTCGGCGTGGCCGCCGCGATCGAGGCCTTCCCGCCAGGCAAGGCGGTGATGGTCGGCAACCAGGTCCGGCCCGAGCTGGTCCGGCTCGACCGGGCCTCGCTCCGCACCGAGGCCCTGGCCACGTTCGGCCTGGAGTCGCGGCGCCGCACCCTGTTCGTGTTCGGCGGCAGCCAGGGCGCCAGGCGCATCAACCAGGCCCTGGTCGCCGCGACCGCGCACTGGCCGGAGCCGGGCGGCATGCAGGTGCTGCACGCCTGTGGGCGGCGCGACGAGGCCGACGTGCGATCGGCGTGGCGCGCGGCCGACCCCGAGTCGCGCGGCCTGCTGGTCCGGGTGGTGGCGTTCGTCGACCGCATGGACCTGGCCTACGCCGCCGCCGACCTGGCGGTCACCCGGTCCGGGGCGATGACCATGGCGGAGCTGACCGCGGTCGGCATGCCGGCGGTGTTGGTCCCGCTGCCCCACGCGGCCGCCGGGCACCAGACCGCCAACGCCCGCGCCGCCGCCGACGCCGGCGGCGCGCAGGTGATCGACGACGCCCACCTGGACGGGCCGGCCCTGGCGGCGACCGCCGCGCCGCTGCTCGCCGATCCCGGCGAGCTGGCGCGCATGGGCAAGGCCATGCTCGGCCTGGCCCGGCCGCGGGCCGCCGAGGAACTGGCCGGGCTGGTCCTCGGCGCCCTGCCACCAGGCAAGCGCCCACCGGCGGCCGGCGGCGGCGCCGACCAGGCCGCCGATCTCGCCACCACCCAGGAGTTCGTCAACTGGTTCGGCCCCGAGCGGGCCAGCCCGGCGGTGCCACGCCAGGCCGAGCCGCCCGCCCGCCCCGGCCTCGGCCTCACCGGCACGCCCGGTGGCGACCGGCCGGCCGAGAGGGGCGGTGGCCCAGCCGCCGACCAGCCCGCCGAGCCAGGGACCGACCTCGGCAGCACGGCGGAGTTCGAGGCCTGGTACCGCGACGACGACCAGGAGGAGCGGTGACCAGCCCACCGTCCGGCCCGGCGGGCACCGGCGCCCCAGGCCCAGTGGGCACCGGCCCGGCGGCACCCGACCTCTCGGCGCCGCGCCGCGTCCACCTCCTCGGGGTGGGCGGCGCCGGCATGAGCGGGCTGGCCCGCCTGCTGCTCGCCGGCGGGCACGCCGTCACCGGGTCGGACCGGCAGGAGTCGGCCGCGCTGGCCGCGCTCCGCGCCCTCGGGGCCGACGTCTGGGCCGGGCACGACGCCGCCAGGCTCGGCACCCCGGACCTGGTCGCCGTCTCCACCGCGATCCGGGCCGACAACCCCGAGCTGGCCGAGGCCCGCCGGCGCGGCCTGCCGGTGCTGCGCCGCGCCCGGCTGCTCGCCCTGCTGATGGAGGGCCGCGTCGGGCTGGCGGTCTCCGGCACCCACGGCAAGACCACCACCACCGCGATGGCCACCGTGATCCTGCAGGAGGCCGGCTTCGACCCCTCCTGGGCGGTCGGCGGCGACCTGAAGGCGACCGGCGTCAACGCCGGCAGCGGCACCGGCCCCCACTTCGTCGCGGAGGCCGACGAGTCCGACGGCTCCTTCCTGGAGCTCGCCCCCACGGTCGCGGTGGTCACCAACGTCGAAGCCGACCACCTCGACTACTGGGGCGACCTGGAGGCTGTCAGGGACGGCTTCCGGCGCTTCCTGGCCAAGCTGCCCGCTGACGGCACGGCGGTGCTCTGCGCCGACGACCCCGGCGCGAGCGCCCTGGCCCCCGCCGCGCCCTGCGAGGTGGTCACCTACGGCCTCGGCGCCGCCGCCGGCCTCAGGGCGGAGGCGCTGGTCACCACCGGCGACGGCTCGCACTTCGAGGTGGTCGCCGGCGGCGAGCGCCTCGGCCCGGTCCGCCTGACCGTGCCAGGCCGCCACGTGGTCCAGAACGCCCTCGGCGCGATCGCGGCGACCCGCGCGCTCGGCGCCCCGTTCGCCGCCGCCCAGGCGGCGCTGGCCCGCTTCAGCGGCGCCGCCAGGCGCTTCCACCACCGCGCCACCGTCGGCGGGGTCACCGTCGTGGACGACTACGCCCACCATCCCACCGAGGTGGCCGCCAGCCTGGCCACCGCCCGCCTCGGCGGCTGGTCCAGGGTGGTGGCGGTGTTCCAGCCCCACCTGTACTCGCGCACCCGCCGGTTCGCCGCCGAGTTCGGCCGCGCCCTCGCCGCCGCCGACGTGGTGCTGGTCACCGACGTCTACGCCGCCCGCGAGGACCCCGAGCCCGGCGTCGACGGCGCCCTGGTGGTGGCGGCCGCCCGCGAGGCCCGGCCAGGACTGGACGGCGCCTACGTGCCCGACCGCCACGACCTCGCCAAGCACGTGGCCGCCACCGTCCGGCCGGGCGACCTGGTCCTCACCCTGGGCGCGGGCGACATCACCACCCTCGCCGACGAGCTGGTCGAGCTGCTCACGGCCGGGCCGGAGGAGGCCACCGGCGGTGCCGGGCCGGCTCCTGACGGAAGGGCGCCATGAGCCCGGTGACCGGCGTGCCCGCCCCGGCGCCGCTGCGGCCCGGCCCGGTCGAGGAGGCCGCGCTCGGCGAGGCCCACGCGATGCTCGCCGCCCGCTGCGCCGACCGGGTCAGCCGCGACTTCCAGCTCGCCCCGCTGACCACCTTCCGCCTCGGCGGGCCGGCGCGGCTGTTCCTCCGCGCCGAGGCCGTGGACGACCTGGTGGCCCTCGCCGCCACCCTCGCCGCCGTACCCGTGCCGCTGCTGATCGTCGGGCGCGGCTCCAACCTGCTGGTGGCGGACAGCGGCTGGCCGGGGGTGGTGCTCCACCTCGGCCAGCGCCTCCGCGGCATCCGGGTGGAGGGCGAGGAGCTGGAGGCGGGCGCGGCCACGCCGCTGCCCTCGGTCGCCTCCCGCTCGGCAGCCGCCGGGCTGGGCGGGATCGCGTTCGCGGTGGCCATCCCCGGCAGCGTCGGCGGCGGCATCCGCATGAACGCCGGCGCGCACGGCAGCGAGCTGGCCGACCGGCTGCTCTGGGCCGAGGTGGTCCCGCTGACCGGCCGGGGGGCCGGCGAGCCGCGGCGGCGCAAGCCCGACGAGCTCGGCTTGGGCTACCGGCGCTCGGCGCTGCCGGCGGGCACGGTGGTGACCGCGGCCCGCTTCGGCCTCGAACCGGCCAGTGAGGCGGCGGTCCGCGAGGAGATCAGCGAGGCGCGCCGCTGGCGGCGTGACAACCAGCCGGTCAACCAGCCCAACTGCGGCAGCGTGTTCGCCAACCCCGGCGAGCTGGCCGCCGGGCGGGTGATCGAGCAGCTCGGCATGAAGGGTGAACGGGTCGGCGGCGCCCAGGTCAGCGAGGTCCACGCCAACTTCATCGTGGCCACCGACGGGGCCCGCTCGGCCGACGTGATCGAGCTGATCCGCCGCGCCATGCGCCGCGCCCACGAGCAGCTCGGCATCACCTTGCGCACCGAGGTCCAGCTGGTCGGCGACTTCGACGCCGACCCTGCCGGGGCGGCGCCCGCATGATCCGGCGGCCGACCTGGCACCGCGCCCGGACCGCCGCCCCGGCCTGGCTGGTGGCGGCGTGACGCAGCGAACCGACTCCCGTACCCGCCCGGGCAGGGGCGGGAAGCGGCCGGCGGCCCGGCCGGCCGCGCCCGACCGCCGCATCGCCGAGCGGCGGCGCGAGGTGGTCCGCGAGCGGGTGCGGCGGCGGCGCCGGCAGCTGGCCTGGTGCGTGGCGCTGATCCTGGCCGCGGTCGGCGTGTCGAAGCTGGTCGCCTCGCCCCTGTTCGGGCTCTCCGCCGTCCGGGTCCGCGGCACCATGGTGCTGAGCGAGGACGAGGTGCTGGCCGCGTCGGGCGTCCGCGTCGGGGAGCCGTACCTCTCGGTCGACCTGGCGGCGATCCGCCACCGGCTCGAGGCGATGCCGTGGGTGGGCCACGCCGAAGTCCGCCGCGACTACCCCTCCAGCCTGCGCATCACCGTGGCGGAGCGGACCCCGGTGGCCTCGATCGTCGCGGCCAGGCGCTACTGGCTGGTGGCGGCGGACGGGGTGGTGCTGAAGGCGGCCACCGCCAAGCCGCCGGGGGTGCCGTTCGTCGCCGACGTCCCGGTCCCCGCCGGGGTTGGCCCAGGTGCCCGGCTGCCGGCCGGCGGGCCCCTGTCGAACGCGATCGACGCGCTCGGCGGGCTCCGGCCCGAGCTGGCCAGGCTGGTCGTGGCCGTGCAAGCGCGCTCGGTGGACAGCCTGCAGTTCCGCCTGCGCGGGGGCATGCGGGTCCTCTACGGGCTCGCCGCCGACCAGCCGGCCAAGGACACGGCCGTGCTGCTGATCTCCAACAAGCTCAAGCGAGAGGGAAGGAAGGTGGTGCTGATCGACGTCCGCAACCCGTCCGCACCGACGGTGGCCGGGGAGCAGCGAAGGGCGGTGGTTGACCGGGCTGTGGGCCGCCGGTAGCCTCTTCGGAACCTGGGCTGACCAGCAAGAACCATGAAGCTCAGGTAGAGGCTGAGGCGATCGGCGCCCCCTCGGCGACTTCCCCCTCGTAGTTCCCTGGCCTTCGGTGCTGGGCGTCTGGCGGCGAAGGCATGGCTTGCGTGGCCTGCTCGAGCAGGCGAAGAGTTGGGGGTTTCGGGCAGCGAAGCGGTAGCCCCCCGGTGACCTAGAGCACGACGACGTCCGGGATCGGGCGAAGGAGGACGATCGCATGGTGGCGGCGCCGCAGAACTACCTGGCCGTGATCAAAGTGGTCGGGATCGGGGGCGGCGGCGTCAACGCCGTCAACCGCATGATCGAGGCGGGGCTCAAGGGCGTCGAGTTCATCGCCGTGAACACCGACGCCCAGGCGCTGCTCGCGTCCGACGCCGACGTCAAGCTGGACGTCGGCCGGGAGCTCACCCGCGGGCTCGGCGCCGGCTCCAATCCCGAGGTCGGCAGGCAGGCCGCCGAAGACCACGCCGACGAGCTGGAAGAGGTGCTCAAGGGCGCCGACATGGTGTTCGTCACCGCCGGCGAGGGCGGCGGCACCGGCACCGGCGGCGCCCCGGTGGTGGCCCGCATCGCCAAGGCCCAGGGTGCGCTCACCATCGGGGTGGTCACGCGGCCGTTCGCGTTCGAGGGCCGGCGCCGCTCCGCCCAGGCCGACAAGGGCATCGAGGCACTCAAGGCCGAGGTCGACACGCTGATCATCATCCCCAACGACCGCCTGCTGCAGGTCGCCGAGCGCACCACCTCCATGCTGGACGCCTTCAAGCTCGCCGACCAGGTGCTGCTGCAGGGCGTCCAGGGGATCACCGACCTGATCACCATCCCCGGCCTGATCAACCTGGACTTCGCCGACGTGCGCGCGACCATGCGCGAGGCCGGCACCGCCCTGATGGGCATCGGCCAGGCGCGCGGCGAGGACCGCGCCGTGGTCGCGGCCCAGGAGGCCATCTCCTCGCCGCTGCTCGAGGCGTCCGTGGACGGCGCCAGGGGCGTGCTGCTCAACATCTCCGGTGGCTCGGACCTGGGGCTGTTCGAGGTCAACGAGGCCGCCGAGGTGATCGCGTCGGCGGCCCACCCGGACGCCAACATCATCTTCGGCGCGGTGATCGTCGACGCCCTCGGCGACGAGGTCCGGGTCACCGTGATCGCGGCCGGCTTCGACCGCACCGAACCGGGCGAGGAGACCGGCACGCCGCCAACCGTCCGGGCCAGGGACGCTGAGAACGGCTGGCTCGGCGGCCCCCGCCGCACCGAGGACCACCGGCCCCATGAACCCGCCGAGCAACCAGAGCCCGAGCCCCAGGTGATCCGCCGCGGTGACGACGACCTCGACATCCCGTCGTTTCTCAAGCGCTGACGGCGACCCGCCCAGCGGCCTGACCTGGCGGCCCGCGCCACCGGGGCAGGCCGGCGCGGACCCTGCCGGGTCGGCGCCGGCGTGGCCGCCCGTGCTGGTCGCCGAGGGCCTCCTCGCCAGCGGGGTGGTGGCGGCCTTCCCCGGCCGCGCCGGCGGGCAGAGCCAGCCCCCGTTCGACACCTGCAACCTCGGCCTGCGCGTCGGCGACGACCTGCGGACGGCGCTCGCCAACCGGCGCCGGGTGGCGACCGTGCTCGGCCTGGCCGGGCTGCCGTGGGTGACCATCCGCCAGGTCCACGGCAGCACCGTCGTCCGGGTCGAGCGGGCCGAGCTGGCCGGCGGCCCGCCGGAGGCGAAGCCCCCGCTCGCCGAGGCGGACGCGCTGGTCACCGGCGACGAGGGCGTCGTCCTGGTGGTGCTGGTGGCCGACTGCGTGCCGGTGCTGCTGGCCGACCCGGAACGGCGCGTCGCCGCCGCCGTCCACGCCGGCTGGCGGGGCCTTGCGGCCGGCGTGGTCGAGGCCGCGGTCGCGGCGCTCGCCGCCGCCGGCGGCCGGCCCGGCGCGGCCACCGCGCTGGTCGGACCCGCCGCCGGCGCCTGCTGCTACGAGGTGGGGGAAGACGTCCGCGAGCGGGTCGCCGAGCGCTATCCCGCGGCCGCCGCCACCACCAGGGCCGGGCGGCCCTCCCTCGACCTCGCCGCCGGGGTCGTCGAGGCGCTCGGGCGGGCCGGCCTGGCCGCGCCGCGGGTGGCGGGGGAGTGCACCATCCACCAGCCCGAGCGCCATTTCTCCTACCGCCGCGACGGGACCACCGGCCGCCAGGCCGGCATCGTCGCTCTCGTGCCTGGGCTCGGCGCCGGACAGCCATGAGCGCCTCCGCCGCTCCGCCGCCCGGCCCACGGGTGGACGCGGCCGCGGTGGCGGAGCGGGTGACGGAGGTGCGGCGGCGCATCGCCGCGGCGGCCGAGCGCGCCGGGCGCGACCCCGCCGCCGTGACCCTGGTCGCGGTGGCCAAGCTCCACCCGGTCGCCGCGATCCGGGCCGCCCTTGACGCCGGCGTCACCGACATCGGCGAGAACTACGCCCAGGAGCTCCAGGCCAAGGCATCGGCCCTCGAGGAGACCGGGGTGCGCTGGCACTTCGTCGGCCGCCTGCAGCGCAACAAGGCCGGGATCGTGGTGGCGGCCAGGGCGCTGGTCCACTCGCTGACCTCCCTGCCCGCCGCCCGCGCCCTCGGCGGCCGCGCCCACGGCGCCGGCGCGGTGGTCCGCGCGCTGGTCCAGGTCGAACTGGACCAGCGGCCGGCGGCTCACGGGGTGCGCCCGGAGGACCTGGACGGGTTCGTCGCCGCTGCCCGCGCCGTCCAAGGCCTCGACCTGGCCGGGCTGATGGTGATGCCGGCCGGGGCGGCCGACCCGGAAGCGGTACGGCCGGTGTTCCGCCGCGCCGCCACGCTCGCCGGCGACCTCGGTCTCGGCGAGCTCTCCATGGGCATGACGGCCGACCTGGAAGTGGCCGTCGAGGAGGGGGCGACCCTGGTCAGAGTCGGGACCGCCATCTTCGGGCCGCGCCCGGATGACGGCGGAGGGTGACGGGTAGGAGAAAGGGGTGAGCGCGCAGAGACCGGGGTGATCGGGCGGGAACTTGCCATGCCCGGGGCGGATCCATGGTTTGCTGGAGCGCCAGCCGGGCAGGGCCGGAGCCGGCGGGTACGCTGTGGAGCCGCCCGGCGGGCAGCCTGGCCGGGCCAGGAGCTGGCCGGGCTCGCCGCGGTTCGGACCGGCGCCGTCGGCGACGTAGGATGCTAGAGCGAGGGGGAGGTGAGGTGCATGGCCGGGGCGTTCAGGAAGAGCCTGGTGTGGCTGGGCCTGGTGGAGCCCGACGACGAGGAGGAACTGACCGACATGGTCGAGCCGACGACGCGGACGCCCCACGGCTCGGCATCGCTGCGCCGCGTGCGCGAGGACCCGGCGGAGGCGCGAAGGCGCGACTCCCGCCTGGACGAGCCACCCGAGGCGGTGATCCGGCCAATTCCCACCGCCGCCGCCGGCAAGGTGCACATTATCGAGCCCGCGGGGTTCAATGACGCCGAGGAGATCGGAGAAAAGTTCAAGGCGGACATCCCAGTAATTGTGAATCTACAGGCCATGGAGGCAGATACAGCCAAACGATTGATCGATTTCGCCGCCGGCCTCACCTTCGGACTCGACGGCCGCATCCAGCGCGTGGCGGACAAGGTCTTCCTGCTCACGCCTGCCAACGTCGACGTGTCCGCGGAAGAGCGTCGCCGCCTGCAGGAACGTGGCTTCTTCAACCAGGCTTGACCCTCACCGTCCGGGGTTCCCATCATTCCTGTGCTGCTGACAATCATCTCGCTGCTGCTGACGCTGTACTGGCTTGTCCTCCTCGGCCGGATCGTGTTCGATTTCATCATCGGGCTCACCGGCGGGCGGGGGCTCCAGGGTATGGCGATCCTGTACGGAATCCTGTATGACCTGACCGAACCTGTCCTCCGACCGATCCGGCGACTTCTTCCCCCGCTGCGAGTCGGTGCAGTCGCCCTCGACCTGTCCCCTCTGCTTGTCTTCGTACTGATCGCCTTGCTGCAACGGGTGGTGAGTAGGTAGCGGTAGGCCGATGACGACGATCGAGCGGTGCTCGGTTAGAATGACCGATCACCTGCAGGTAAGGAGCAACAGATGCCGCCACTGACGCCGCTGGACATCCAACATAAGGAGTTCACCAAAGCCATGCGTGGCTACGCCATGCATGAGGTGGACACCTTCCTGGACCAGGTGACCGAGGAGTTCACCCGGCTTCAGGACGAGGTCACCAGGCTGCGGGAGCAGTCGGCCCCTGGCCAGCAGGGTGGCGTGCCGGCGCAGGCGGCGGCCCCGCCACCCCCACCGGCCGCGGCGCCCGCTCCACAGCAGGCCGCGGCGCCGCCCAGCGATCCGCGTGCCGGTGAGGAGGCGATCGCCCGCGCGCTGGTGATGGCGCAGCGCATGGCCGACCAGACGGTCGAGGAGGCCAAGGTCAAGGCCAAGGCGATGGTCAGCGAGGCCGAGGCCCGTGCCAAGACCGTCACCGAGCAGTCCCAGATCCGCGCCCGCGAGGTCACCGAGGCCGCTCAGATGCGCGCCCGCGAGGTCACGGAGTCGGCGCAGCTGCGTGCCCGCGAGGTCACCGAGACGGCGCAGGCCAGGGCGCGCGAGCTCACCGAGGGCCTGGAGACCCGCTACAAGGAGCGCATCCAGTCCGCCGAGGCGCGCGCGCGCGTCGCGGAGGAGCAGGCCCGCATGCAGATCGCCCCGGCCACCGAGCAGGGGGCGCGGCGCCGCCAGGAGCTGGAGAGCTCCATCGAGGCGCTGCGTGCCTTCGAGCGTGACTACCGCGCCCGGCTCCGCGGCTTCGTCGAGGGCCAGCTCAAGGCGTTGGAGGACGCGGCACCGGCCGGTCCGGTCGCGCCGCCGAACCCGCCGCCGGGCATGACCGGGAACAACTCCCGCCCGCTTCCTGGTAGCGAGGACCTGCCGGCCCTGCCGACCGGCGCCCGCCAGGTCAACAACTCCTACCCGCTGCGCGAAGGCGCCGGCGACCAGCTCGGCCACAACGGCCGCGACCGGGTCGAGCGGCTCCGCCACGACGACTGACTGACCCGGAGCTTGGCGCGCCACGCCACGCGGTGACCGGCGCTACCGTGCCGCTGCGCGCATGCGGGCCGGACGGTCGGCCCGCATGACCACGAAGCGCAGGGCCTGCCAGGACTCGTCGATCGCGCACGACTTGTTGTCCACCAGCCCGGCCTCGAGGCCGACCTGCTGCACGCCGGCGAAGTCCAGGTCGGTGGCCATCCCGGAGCGCTGCTTCGGCCATGCCACCCAGAGCCCGCCGTCGGGCACCATGGCGCGTTCCGCCGCGCCGAAGCGCGCGACCAGCCGGGAGCGCTCCGTCACGAACAGCACGATCACGTCGAGCGCGCCCCGCGCCTGCCGGCGCACCTCGACGCCGTCGGGCAGAGCGCCGAGGCGCTCCGAGAACACCTCCGGCGCATCCAGGAACGCCACCACCGCGCCCGCCCCGATGCCGAGCTTGCGGTGGAGCGGCGTCCCCGAGTAGTCCCGCTCAGCTCGCGCCGGCACCCGAGCCTCCAGCCTCGCCGGGGAGCCGCTCGCTCACCGCGGCGAGTTCCTCCAGCCCGGCCAGCAATGCCTCCCTGGTCGCGTCGGGGAGCGCCGCCAGGGCGTGGGCGAGCCGGTCGGGCGCCAGCATGGTGTCGGCCGCGAGCGTGTCCTGGCCCTTCTCGGTCAACGCGATGCGCAGCCGCCGCTCGTCGGTCTGGTCCCGCGCGCGGGACAGCAGACCCTTGCCGGCCAGGGCCTTGACCAGGACCGAGGTGGTGCTCTTGGGCAGGCCCAGGTGTCCGGCCAGGCCGGTCAGCGAGATGGCGCCGTCCATCGGCACCTGGCGGAGGACCTGGAAGGCGTGGCCGCCCAGCCCGGGCTCGGCCGGGCGGTGCAGGACCCGCCAGATGCGCCGGTAGGCCATCTCGAACCGGTCAGCGTCCATAATCGTTCGAGCCTTGGTTGGTTCGGCCGCGTTGGAGTATCCACGTTCGCACAGCCTGCATTTGGCGATGACTGCCCCGCAGGCAGGTCCGGACGAACGGTTCCGGTGGCGCTCGCTCGGTTGGCTCGCGTGGCGCCGCGGGTCGCGTGCGGCGACTGCCCCGCAGGCAGGTCCGGACGAACGGTTCCGCATCACGTCGTTCCCCGGAGGTCACCCGCGGACGGCGGGGCCTCCTCCGACCGGGCGGGCCCACCGCGAGCCAGCCGGGCCAGGGCCTCGACGGCACGGCGTTCGGCCTGGTGCTCGAACGGGTTGCGGCGGTACCCGGTCAGGCTGGTCAGCAGGTACACGGGATAGAACAGCGGGCCCCAGCGCTCGTGCTGGGTGACGTGGCCGAGCTCGTGCGCCAGGATGTGGTCGTCCACCGGCTCGGTGGTCACGATCACGTGGCCGAGGGTGATCGCCTTGAAGCCCCGGACCCGCAGCACCCAGGCCAGCCCGGTGCGGCCGCCCTCGACCAGCAGCACGCCTCGCCACCGGACCGGCCGGGTCCAGGCCGAGAGCGCCCCGACCAACCCCACCAGGCTGTTCAGGGAGGCCCAGGCATAGCCCCACCGGGGCCGCGCGTGCGGCAGGACCGCCCCGAGCCCGTCCTCACGTCGGTGCATCACCCTCGCCCGCCCTTCTCCCGTCCGGCCCGCTAGCTCCGCGGCGCCGGGCGCAGCCACAGACGAACCTCCTGCCCGTCCACCTCCACCCGCGCGTCGTGGCCGTCTCCCTGGGGGGCGCGGTGCAGCGCGGTGGCCAGCGTCTCGCCGAGCAGGTAGTCGCGGTGGGCCGCGACCGCCTCGGCGAGGGCGCCCTCCGCCTTGACCGCCAGCTCGATGCGGTCGTCCACCGCCAGGTCGGCCGCCCTGCGCAGGTCCTGCACGGCACGGACCAGCTCACGGGCGAGGCCCTCGCGGCGCAGCTCCGGCGTGACCTCGAGATCCAGGGCGACGCTGACCGGGCCCTCGCGGACCACGCGCCAGCCGGTCACCGGCTCCTCGACCACGCCGACCTCGTCAGGCCCCAGCTCGACCGGGCCGACCCCGGCCACCTCGACGGTGACCCGGTCGCCGGCGGCCAGCCGGGGGGCGAGCGCGGCGGCGTCGGCGTCGCGGACCGCGGCCGCCACGGGCTGCGCCTGCCTGCCGAAGCGGGGGCCGAGGGCGCGGAAGTTGGGCACCAGCCGGAAGGCGACCAGCCCGGCCTCGCCCTCGGCCATGGCCACCTGCTTGACGTTGAGCTCGCCGGCGACCAGGTCGAGCAGCGGCTCGACCGCGTGCCGCCGCCGCGGGTCGACCGTGACCAGGGCCCTGGCAAGCGGCTGGCGGACCTTCACCTTGGCCTCGGTGCGGGCCTGGCGGCCCAGGCCGACCAGGCGGCGCACCTCCGCCATCGCGGCGAGCAGCTCGGCGTCGCCGGCCGCCGGCTCGTCCCGCGGCCAGCTCGCCAGGTGCACGGAGTCCGGCGCTGCGACGTCCGGCTCGACCCGGGCGTCGGACGCCACCACCAGCCCCTGCCACAGCTCCTCGGCGACGAACGGGGCGTACGGCGCCAGCAGCAGCGAGAGGGTCGACAGGCAGTGCCACAGGGTCTGGAACGCCGCCTGCCCGCCCTCGCCACCGCCGCGCCAGAAGCGCCGGCGGGAGAGGCGCACGTACCAGTTGGACAGGTCGTCGACGAACGCGGTCAGCCGGCGGGCGCCGCCGGTGGCGTCGTAGTCGTCGAGGTCGGCGGTGACCCCCTTGACGGTCTCGGCCAGCCGCGCCAGCACCCAGCGGTCGAGCCGCTCGGCCGCGCCGCCGGCGGTGCCGCCGGCCTCGACGGTGGACGGCGTGAACCCGCGCTCGAGGCGCGCGTACAGGGTGAAGAAGGCGTAGGTGTTCCACAGCGTCAGGAAGAACGACCTGGTGACCTCTTCGAGCGCCTTCGGGCCGAGCCGCCTGGCGACCCACGGCGACCCGCCGGCCAGCATGAACCAGCGCAGCGGGTCGGCACCGTAGGTGTCGAGCAGCTCGAACGGGTCGAGCACGTTGCCCAGGCTCTTGGACATCTTGCGCCCGTCGGCGTCCACAATGTGGCCGAGGCAGACCACGTTGCGGTACGGCGTCCGGTCGAACAGCATCAC
Organism: Actinomycetota bacterium; assembly: GCA_035535495.1. Taxonomy (GTDB): domain Bacteria; phylum Actinomycetota; class CALGFH01; order CALGFH01; family CALGFH01; genus DASUZB01. The sequence continues at coordinate 70,468 of DATLQA010000029.1, forward strand.
CGACACCGCCAGCAGGGAGTAGAACCACCCCCTGGTCTGGTCGATCGCCTCGGAGATGAAGTCGGCCGGGAACGCCCGCGCGAAGGCCTCCCTGCCGTCCGGCTCGTGCGGGTGGCCCCACTGCGCGAACGGCATCGAGCCCGAGTCGAACCAGGCGTCGAGCACGTCGGGCACGCGGCGGGCCGGCTGGCCGCACTCCGGGCAGGCGAAGGTGACCTCGTCGACGAACGGGCGGTGCGGGTCAAGGCCGGACAGCTCCCGTTCGGCCCTGGCGGACAGGTCGGCCAGGCTCTCCACCGCGGTCACGTGACCGTTCTCACAGCGCCACAGCGGCAGCGGCGTCCCCCAGTAGCGTGCCCGGGACAGCGCCCAGTCGACGTTGTGGGCGAGCCAGTCGCCGAAGCGCCCGTCGCGGATGTGCTCCGGCCGCCAGCCGACGGTGGCGTTCTCCGCCAGCATGCGGTCCTTCACCGCCGTGGTGCGCGCGTACCAGGAGGTGAGCGCGTAGTAGAGCAGCGGCGTCTTGCAGCGCCAGCAGTGCGGGTAGTCGTGCCGCACGGTCTCGTCGCGCCACAGCGTCCCCGCCGCTCTGAGCAGCTCCACCAGCACCGGGTCGGCCGCCTTGACGTGCATGCCGCCGACCTCTTCGACCGTCTCGGTGAAGCGGCCCTCGCGGTCGACCGGGTGCAGCACGGGCAGGCCCTCGCGCCGGCCGATCTCCATGTCCTCAGCGCCGTAGGCAGGGGCCATGTGCACCAGGCCGGTGCCGTCGGTGGTGGTGACGTAGTCGGCCGGGACCACCCGCCAGCCGCGCGCGGCCTCCTCCGGCGCCACCGGGACCAGCTCGAACGGCCGCTGGTAGGTGGTGCCGATCAGCTCGCCGGCCGGCACCTGCCTGAGCACCTTGGCGTGCTCGCCGACCGCGCCGGCGACCAGGTCGCGCGCGAGCACCAGGCGGTAGGTGCCGCCGCCCGGCCCGTCCGCCTCGACCAGCACGTACTCGACCTCGGGGTTGGCGGCGACGCCCGCGTTCGACACCAGCGTCCAGGGCGTGGTGGTCCACACCAGCAGGCCGGCGCGCTCGGCGGCGAGCTGGCCCGAGGTGACCGCGAACACCACCGAGACCGAGGGGTCCTCGACCTCCTGGTAGGCGTCCAGGCCGAGCTCGGCGTCGGACAGGCCGGTGCCGCAGCGCGGGCAGTAGGGGAGCACCTTGTAGTCCTCGAAGAGCAGGCCGCGCCGGTGCAGCTCCGCGAGGGCCCACCAGACGCTCTGCACGTAGGCGGCGTCCATGGTGCGGTATGGCTGCCCGGTGTCGATCCAGAAGCCGATCCGCTCGGTCAGGTCCTCGAAGACGTCGACGTAGCGCTCGACCGACTCGCGGCAGCGGGCGTTGAACGCCTCGACGCCGTATGCCTCGATCTCCTGCTTGTGGCGGAGGCCGAGCTCCTTCTCGACCTCGATCTCGACCGGGAGGCCGTGGCAGTCCCAGCCGCCCTTGCGCTCCACCCGGTAGCCGCGCATGGTCCTGAAGCGCGGGAACACGTCCTTGAAGACGCGCGCCTCCACGTGGTGGACGCCCGGCCGCCCGTTGGCGGTCGGCGGGCCCTCGTAGAACCGGAATTCCTCGGCGCCGACGCGCTGGTCGAGGGAGCGCTCGAACACCTTGCGCTCGCGCCACAGCGCGAGCACCCGCCGGTCGAGCGCAGGCAGGTCGAGGCGGGGATCGACGTCGGGGAACTGGCCCATCGGGTGGTCTCCTCCGCGGTCCGGGACGTTGCGCTGGTCCGTTGGCGAAGGGACGAGGCCGAGGCCCCGCGGTACCACCCTCCTTGCCATCCTGGCCCGCGCCGCGGGCAGGACGACCGCTCACCGCCACCCGGCTGGATGGCCTCCCGCTGTCACGGGCGGGCCCGGCTGCGTCTACTGGGCGGGAGGTTCGCCGCGGCAGCCGCTGGCGGCCTGGCCTCGCACCGTTCGGGCAGCGGCTCGGGGAGGATCTTCGCGGGCGCCGTGTCACCGGGCTTCCACCGGCCCCGGCTCGCTGGTGGCCGTGCCACCCGCTACTCGTTCCCGTCGTCGCCTGTACCCGCAGTGTAACCGTTCTCCGCGGCGGGCACGCACCGATTTCCCACGCTCCGCCACCAGCCCCTCCGACGTCTCCAGATGGGGGAAACACCACCGGCTGGTTCGGATTCGACGTGTGGTCGGACGGCGATCTCACCGCCGTGACCGCAAATATCGCTGGCTATCCCGGCGACAAGCCCGCGGGGACCCTG
>DATLQA010000030.1:0-19786 GCA_035535495.1 Actinomycetota bacterium
GTGGTCCTGTGGCCCCAGTGTGGCCCCACGGCGGGCGCGGCTACATCCGCAGGCCGGTCAGTCCCGAGGATCGTGTCGCTGACCTGTGCTGATGTGTGGTGGGCGTGGCAGGTTTTGAACCTGCGGCCTCTGCCGTGTGAAGGCAGCGCTCTCCCACTGAGCTACACGCCCCAGGGGTCTCGGCAGTCTACGGCGGTGCCGGGGTGGGTCGCAATCGAGCTTTGCCGAGGTGAAGGGCTCGGAAAGGGCTGGGTAGTGTTGCGGATGCGGGCAGTTCGCACTGCTCGTAGGCTCCTTCGGTGCCCGCTGCCTGCGGTGGGGCGGGGAGAGGACTGAACGAGGAAGGCGGCCCTTGTGGAAGGGGGCCTTCGTGGCACGAACACCGACACGGCCTGGCCGGTCTGAGACCGTTTCACTGAAGCCTGACGGGGTCGCTCGAGTGGCCGCACCCGAGCAGGCCGGGGTGGAGCGTGGGCTGGCCTGGCTGACGGCTCCGCGGCTGTGGCTGGTGGTCGTGCTCGGGGCGATCGGGGCGATGCAGCTCGCCATCGCGCCGAATGCGATCGACCTCGCCTACCACGTCAAGGCCGGCGCCCTGATGGTGGACTCGGGCAGCGTGCTCCGGACCGACGTGTTCACCTGGCCGACGGCCGGCCAGCCCTGGCTCGACCAGAACTGGGGAGCGCAGCTGCTGCTCTACGGGCTCTGGCGGCTCGGAGGGTTCCAGCTGATCGCAGTGGTCAATGCGCTGGTCACCGTGGTCGCCTGGGGGCTGGTGGCGGCGGCTTGCCGCCGGTACACGGCCAACCTGCGGGTGATCGCGGGGGCGGTCCTGGCCGGGCACGTCGGGGCGCTGTTCATCTTCGCGGCCCGCCCACAGATGTTTTCGGTGCTGCTGTTCGCCACGGAGCTGTACGTGCTGGAACTGGCGCGGCGACGACCGCGGGCGCTGCTCGCGCTCCCCCTGCTCATGGCGGTCTGGGTCAACCTCCACGGCGCCTTCGTGATCGGGCTCGCGGTGATCGGTATCGACGCGGTGGTCGCGCTGGTGCGAAGGGACCTGCGGGCGGCGGGGCGGCTGCTGCTGGCCGGCACGGCCAGCGGGGCCGCCCTGCTGGTCAATCCGTGGGGCTTCGGGGTGCTCAGGTACGTGACCGGGCTGGCTGGTAACCCTGAGGTCACCGCCGGCGTCACCGAGTGGGCGCCGGCGAACCTGCGCGACCCGGCCGGGGTGGCACTGCTCCTCTCCCTTGGCGTGCTGGTGGTCGCGCTGGTCCGCAGTGACGCTCCTGCCCGCGCGGCCGACCAGCTCGCCCGGGTGGTGCCGCTGGCGCTGCTGGCGTTGTGGACGGCACGGGCAGGCGTGTGGTTCGGCCTGGCGTTGCCGCTCGCGCTGACCGTCCTCGCCAGGGAGCGGCCAGCCCGCCCCGCCGCCGAGGACCGCGCCCCGCCGGTCATGGCCGGGACGATCCTGCTGGTGGTGGCCTTGGCCATCACGGTGGCGGCACCTGGCGTCCGCGAGCGTCTGGTACCTGGCGTCGCGTCGAGGCCGGCGCTGGGAACCGCGCCGGTGGCCGCGACCGACTGGCTGGCAGCGCATCCTCAGCCGGGCCGGATGCTGAACCACCAATCCTGGGGCTCGTACCTCGAGTATCGCCTGGGGCCGGAGGTCAAGCCGGCGGTCGACTCCCGCATCGAGCTGACACCGGCGGACTTCTGGAGCGACTACTACGCGATCATCACGGGCAGATGGGACGCGCAGCGGCTGCTCGACGAGTATGGCGTCACCCACGTGATCATCGACGCGGAGGAGACTCCGCACCTGGTCGCCGACCTCGAAGCGTCCGCCGACTGGCGGCTGGCGTTCGCCCACCGCGACGAGCGGGTGTACGTCCGGCGCTGAGCCGGCCGCTCACTCGATCGGGTTGAGCTGGTGCTTCAGGTGGCGCAGGAGCACCGCCGTCCGGAGCGAGGACGCGGCGTCGTCGGCGAAGCCCATCAGGGCCTCGACCTCCTCGTCGCTGAACACCTGGGCAGGCATGCCGGTCGCGGCACGGCGGCGGCCGGCCAACAGGACACCGAAGCCGAGCTGCTCGTGCACCAGCGGGACCATCACCAGGGTCTCGGCGCGGCTGCCTGGGATGCCCGCCAAGGCGCCCCGGACCCGATCGGTGTCCTCGACCAGCCCGACGCCGGCCCGGAAGAGCTCGCGCATGACGTCGCGGCCGTAGTCGACGGTCATGCGCCGCTCGGCCGGTGTCAGCCCGACGCCGCCTGACACCTCCAAGAGGCCTTCGCCGTTGTCCAGCAACAGCACGACGATGTCGGCCCGCACCCGCCTGGCCGTCTCCGCGGCTGCGATCTGGGGAAGGTCGCGCTCATAGAATTCGACCGGCTGGTCGCCGAGCACCTCGGACACCCGCTCGATGGAGCGGGTGAGGCGCTCGAAGTCCGGGGCCTGGTCGGGCGTCTGTACCGGGCCGGCCTGGTAGTCGAGACGCAGGCTCGACCGCAGCCGTTGCAGCAGGCCGCCGGGCCGCCGGGCCTTCCTGGGCCGCTCGACCGGAGCCGGCGGGGCGCCAGCCGGGCGGTGAGCGGGAGGCCTCGACGGACGCTGCGGCGCGGTGGGCTCGGCGACCCGGCCCGCCCTGGCGGCGGCACGGTCGTCTCGGCGTGGCGCGGGCCGGACCGGCGGTGCCGGACGGGCGGCCGGTGGGGCCGGGCTCGGCGGAGGTGCCTGGCGTGGTATCTGCCGTGGCGCTGCCGGCCGCGGAGCGGCCGGTGGCCGCTCGACCGGTGGCGCCGCTTCGGCCTCCTGGACGCCGGGCGGCGGGACGCCGGGAGGGGCAGGCGCCCTGGCGGCGGGACGCTCGGGCGGGGCGACCCGCTCCGGCGCCGGCGGGCGAACGGCGGGCGCGGCCGGTGCACCTTCGCCAGGTGCTGGTCGCGTGGGTGCCGGTCGGCCCGGAGCCTCTGGCGGGCGGAGACGGCGCGGCCCGACCCACGGTCGGGCTGGCGCGGCCGGCGGGCCGGCTGGGACGGGAGGCGTGGGCTCGGCCGGTGGCGCTTCCTTCGCCTCCGGTGGGGCGGGTGCGGCCTCGGCCTCGGTGTCCGGTGCTGCCGGTGGTGCCTCCTCTGCCTCCGGCGGCGCCACCTCGGCAGCCGGAGGCGCCGCTGGCGGAGCTTCCGCCACCTCGGCCGCTGCCGGAGCCTGCTCGGCCTCCGGTGGGGCTGCTGCCTCGGGTGTGGCCTCCTCGACCTCGGGTGGTGCGGCTGGCGCCTCCTTTGCCTCCGGCACGGCTACCTGAGCGGCGGGCGACGTTTCGACCTCGGCGGCGGCAGGAGGCTCCTCAGCCGGTGGCGGCGTCTCGGCCTCGGCTAGCGCAGCCTTGTCCGCCTCCGCCGGCGCAGCCTGTTCCGCCTCAGGAGGCGCCTCCGCTGCTGCTGGCTCCGGAGGTGTCTCGGCCTCGGCCGGTGCAGCTCTGTCCGCCTCCGGAGGCGCCCTGACCGCTGCCGCCTCTGGGAGCGTCTCGGTCTCGGCAGCCGTCGGGGACTTCTCCGCCTCCGGAGGCGCCTCGACCGCTGCTGCCGGCGGTGTCTCGACCTCAGCCGCCGCCGGTGGCTTGTCGGCCTCCGGCGCCACGACGGGTGCGACCGTCGCCACCCCGGGAGCCATCTCTCTTGCTTCGCTCGGAGCCTCCGGCGGGGCAGGCGACTCCTCCGCCTCAGGTGCGGCGACGGTGGCGGCGGGCGGAGTGCTCGGTGGAGCTTCAGCCGCCGCCTCCCGGACGTCTGGTGGTGCGGCGGCTGGCGCTTCGGGCGGGGCCTCTTCCGCATCAGCCGATGCCGGGGCCTTCTCGGCCTCTGGCGGAGCCGCCGAGGCGGCAGGTGCCTGGGCCGCGCTTTCCGGCGGCTGAGGTTCCTTCGCCGCCGGCGGGGCCACCTCAGGCGCCGCAGCCGCCGACGGCTCCACGGTTCTGGCCGTGGCCGCCTCCTGTGGCGGCGTCGGGGCTTGCCTGACCTCGGCCGGAGCCTGCGCGGGTGAGCCCTCCTTCGCCTCGGTCGGAGCGGCGGTGGAGGCGGCCGGTGTCTCGGTGGCGGGCTCGGCCTCGGCTGGCTCCGCTGCTGCCTCCGATGGCGCAGCCGTCGCGGCTGCGGCTGGGGCCTCTGGCGAGGGCCGTTGGCCAGCGCGCGCCGGTGGCGCTGGCTCGGGCTTGGCTTCCGCCGGGCTGGCCACCTTCGTGGTGGGAGCCTCCGCAGCGCTGGGTGTCGCCGCTGCAGGCTCTGCGGGAGCGCGCTCCTCCTGGTCCGCCTCAGCCTCGGCCGGTTCGGCCTCGGCCCTGCTCGCATCCGCGGCTTCCTTGGTCTCGGCGGTCGTCGGTGCGCCTTCGGCGCGGGGTTCCGCCTCGGCCTCCTCGACCGATGGAACCGCCGCAACCGCTCCGGCTGCGAGGCCGGCCACGACGGCGCGCTCCTTCGGCTGCGCGCTCGGCGGCGCCTTGGCCGAAGGCTCGACCTCCTCGGGCCGGGCGTCGCCGGCCTTCTCCCCCGCCTTGGCAGCTGCCTCGTCGGTGCCCTCGGGCTGCGGTAAAGGCTGCTCCGCCCGGGCCTCGGCGCGTGCCGCCTCGGCTTCGCGCCTGGCAGGGACCCCGGGCTTGCCGGCCTTGGGCGCGACCGGCTCCATCTCCACGGTGGCGGCATCGTCGAAAGCCTGATCGGTTGCCGCACGCTCTGGGGCTGGCCGCGGTCGAGCACCGGTCTGCGCCGGCTCGGGTGGTGACGGCTGCGCGCGCTCGGTGGTGCTGGTAGAAGCGGCGGGAGTGGCCGGCGGGGCCGCGCCGGATGGGGCGGGTGGGCGTCCGGCCTCGGTGGGAGTGTCGGCCGGCGGACCGGCGAGCACGCGGCCGACTCCCCGCAGGAACCGGCGCATCTTGGTGTTCGGGGTCTCCTGGCCGGCGGCCGCAGGCGCGGCGCTGGTCGGAGGCGGTGCGGCGGCCGGCTGACCTTTCTCGGGCTCCGCCGGCGTGCGCCGCTTCTGGTCACCGGGAGCGGCCGGCCCCCGCAGGCCGGTTGGCACCGAGCGCGAGGTGGCCTCGTCGTCCATGGGTGGGGCAGCCGGAGGCTTCGGTGTGGTCTGCCGGTCGGCCGCCGGGCGGGACGGTTCCCTGCCGGGTCCTGGTTGCGGGACGGACGGCACTGCGCGCTCGGGCTGCGCGCCACGGGCTGGCTCGCGGCGCCACTTCGACGGGCGTGCCGGCGCTGGCGCGGGGCTTGGAATCGACGGCCGGGTGAATTGGACCGGGGGCTCCCCGGGGGTCGGGGGAGGCTTGCCGGCCGCGGTCTTCGGGTCCGCCAGCGAGGAGGGCATGACCGGACCGGCTCCGGCTCCACCACCAGGCCGATCCCCGGTACGGGCGTCGGCACCTGACGGCTGGCGGGCCGCGGGGGGCGTCACGCCTCCGGATGGCCTCGCCGATGGGGGGCGTGCGGGGGGGCGGACTGGCGGCGACCCGGCCGGCCGCCCACCAGAGGCTGGGGACCCCGACGGACCGATGCCCGGCGCACGACCCTGGCCACGGGCCTCAGCCGAGGTGCCGGTGGCCGAAGCCGCAGGGCGGTCACCGGGCGGGCGGCGAGGCGCACCGGACTCACGGGAGGGCCCGGCCGAGGCCGCTGGCCGGTCCCCAGGACGGCCGGGAGCACCCGGCTCGCGCTGCCGCTGGCCTGTACCTGTCAATCGCGGCAGCTCCGGCCGAGCGCTCGGCTCACGCCCTGAGCCAGCGGGCCCGCGGCTAGGCGCGTCCGCCGATCCCGGTGGTCCGGGGCGTCCGCCCCCCGGCCCGGCCGCACCGGGAGCGGCCGCCTTACCGGCGCCAGCGGGGGTGTCGGTCGGCCGCCCAGGTGCAGCGGGCCGGGTGGTGGCGGCCGGCTGGCCGGGCGAACCGGGTGCGCTCGGGCGGTCAGGCGTTCCGGCCGCACCGACCCCCGGCCGGGTCGCGGCGCCGGTCCCGCGGCGCATCTCACCAGTCCCGCCAGGAGGCCGAGCCCCAGGACGGTCGGCGGCGCCCGACGGGCGCCGCTCCTCTCCGGCTGGTGCGGGACTCCTTCCCGCCACCGGACGCTCGCCGGGCGCCCCCGGCGCCTCCCCGACGGTTCCGGCCCTGGCGGCAGCGGCCGGACGGTCGGCTGCGGGGCCTGGCGGAGCCGGCCGGTTCGTGGCTGCCGGAGACGGGGCGGCCGCCGGGCGCGCGTCGGCACCGCCGGCCGAGCCCTCCGGAGCGGCCGCGCCTCCGGGCCGAGCGGGAGGTGCCTCGGGCATGGCGGGCGTGTGGCGGCCCCAGCGGCGAAGCGGGGAACGGCGTGCCGGCGGCGGCGGTCCGGTAAGGACCTCCCACAGCTCCAGCATGGCGAACGGGCGGCGCATCACCAGCAGGTTGGGATCTTGGGGCAGGTCCCGTTCGTTGTCACGCTGGCCGAGGAGGACCACGATCCGGCCCTCGTACCTGGCCCGGAGCTGCTGCACCTCGGACGGGCGGCGGGCAGGCACGGCATCGACCACCACCGCATCCACGTTCGGATCCGGCAGAGTCGCCCAGTCGGTCGGGGTGGCGAGCACGCTCACCCGGTCCGTCTGGCCGAGCAGCGTGCGCAGCGCGACCGCAAGGGACGCATCGCGCGACATGAGGACGACGTGACGTGGCACCGTGACTCCGCTCCTACCCGCCGAAAGCAGCTGCAATACGCATGATGGCAGGTCCGAGGATCACGACGAACAGTGCCGGGAAAATACAGAACAACACCGGGAAGAGCACCTTGATGGGCACCTTCATGGCGCGCTCCTCGGCGAGCTGGCGCCGCTTCCTGCGCATCTCCCTTGACTGGATGCGCAGCACGTTCGCCACCGAGATGCCGAACACGTCGGCCTGCACCATGGCCAGCACGAACGCGGTGAGTTCCGGGACGCTCGAGCGGTCGGCCAGGTTGCGCATGGCCTCGCTGCGGCTCCTGCCGAGCTGCACCTCCTGCAGGGTGCGGTAGAACTCCTCGGCCAGCGGGCCGGTGCTGTTGCGGGAGACATGGGCGAGGGCGGCGTCGAAGCCGAGGCCGGCCTCGACGCTGATGGTGAGCAGGTCGATCGCGTCGGGCAGGGCGAGCCGCATCTTGCCCTGCCGCCGCTGGATGATGTTCAGCAGCACGATGTTCGGCAGGAAGTAGCCGAGCAGGCACAGCGCCAGGAACATGAGCAGCAGCAGGCCGAGGTTGAACGGCAGGCCCACCAGCAGCGCCGCCCCGATCAGGATGCCGACCACCAGGCAGCCGATCTTGGTGGCCAGGACGCGGTCGGCGTCCCAGCCGGCCGGGTTGCCGGCCATCAGCAGCTTGCGGTGCAGGTTCTGGTGCGCGCCCGTCGGGGTGAAGCGCCTGGCGATGGCGAGAGCCCAGCGGTAGAAGGGCGTGATCACCCGCAGCTTGGCCGGTTGGGCCAGTTCGTGGTCGCGGATGTCGATCGGGCGGATCTCGACTGCACGGAGCGCCCGGATGGTGCGGTACGCCTGGCGGCGCTCGGCGACCAGCGTCTGCAGGGACAGTGCCGCGACGAACACCGCCCCGGACAGCGTCGTGGCACCGGCCACCAGCAGGACTGCGGACATTCCCACCTACACCTCGATCTCGGTGATCTTCTTCATCCAGATGACGCCGACGATCATCAGGATGGCCGCCCCGGAGAGCATGGCCAACCCGAGCGGGGTCGAGTACAGCGGCGCCAGGAAGGTCGAGTTAAAGGCGAGCAGCAGGAAGAACATGACGAACGGCAGGACGGACAGGATGACGCTGGACAGCCTACCCTCCGCTGACAGAGCCCGGACCTGGCGCTTGAGCGTATAACGCTCACGGATGGTCTGGGCCACCGCGTTGAGCAGCTCGGCCAGGTTGCCGCCGACCTGCCGTTGCAGTGCGATGGCCATGACCGTCCATTCGAAGTCCTGACTGTTCATCCGCTTGGCCATGCCTTCGAGCGCCTCTTCGAGCGGCATGCCGAGCCGCGCCTCGGTGAGCACCCGCTGGAATTCTACCGAGATCGGCTCGCCCGCCTCCTTGGCGGCGGTATCGACCGCCTGCACCAGGCTGTGCCCCGCCTGCAGGGCTCCCGAGAGGAGCTGCAGGGTGTCGGGGAGCTGCTCCTCGAACTTCGCCTGCCGGCGGGAAGCCCTGATGACCAGGAGCGCGAGCGGGACGAGCGTGCCGAGCAGCGCGCCGACGAAGGCGAGCAGCAGGCTGCGGCTGATTGCCAGCAGCAGCAACGGGACTCCGAGGGCCGAGCCGAGCCAGATCAGGGCCATCTCGGCCACACGCAGCTTCAGGCCGGCCAGCTCCAGCCTGGTGAGCAGCGCATCTTCCAGGTGGCTCCGCCGGATCAGCGCCTCCGCCATCTGGGCGGCCTTGCCGAGCAGCTGGTTGGAGCCGAGTCCACCCGCCGGCGCCGGGTCGTCGGTAAGCGCCGAGGACAGCGAGTACTGGGAGAGGCGCTGGCGCAGCTCGCGGTAGCTCTTGCCGCCACCGGGCAACGGCGCCATCAGCGCCCAGGCGAGCAGCAGGACCGCCGCGAACATCAGCGCGGCGATGAAGTACAGGCCCTGCTGGGTCTCAAGCCGACCGAGCCCAGGCACCGGCTGCTGGTCCAGGCCGCGCGCCACCGGCTTGGCCACTGGGAGCGCCAGCACGCCCTCGTCCGAGACACGGGTCTGGCCCACCTGGGCCGTAATAACCACGTTGGGCTCGCGCTGGGTCCCCGACGGGATCTCTACCTCCACTACATATTGAGAGTAGAGCTCCTGTCCGAGACTGGTGTACAAGCTGGCCAGCTCGGCGCCCTGGGCGGGGATGTAGCGGCCCTCGGTCTGGCGCGCCAGCGTCCTCAGCGCGCTGCGGGGCACCTGTGCGCCCGAGTCGAGCGCGATCGCGTAGACGGTGACGCCGGCCTTCTTCGCCGCGTTGATCGCCTGAGCTTGCGTGCTGGTCGAGCGGTTGTCGTCACCGTCGGAGAGCAGGATCACCGCGCGATCTCCCGGCGCCTGCCTGAGGACCGCCGCGGCGGCGACGACCGCGTCCCACAGCGCCGTCTCGCCTCCCGCCTTCAGCCGGCCAATGCCGGCGGCGAGCTGCACCCGGTTGTCGGTCAGGACGCTCGCCGGCGCGGGCCGGTCGGCGAAGGGGAGCAGGCCAGCTTTGCCGCCTGTCCGCAACTCCCCGACGAAGCTCCGCGCGGCCGCCTTGGCCCGATCGATGTTGTCGTTCTGCGCCATGCTCCCGCTGGTGTCGACCACCAGCAGTGCGGACACGTTCCTGGCGCCCGACCCCGGCGCCTCCACGTTCGTCACCTTGGCCGGAAGGCCGCCGATGGTGACGTTGAACGCCCCGATCTCGAGCTTGGCGCCCTCGGCCAGGGGGCCGGTCAGCGCCACCGTGGCCTGGGCGTGGCTGCCGTCGGCGGTGGCCGCCATCCGCTTGATCCTGAGGGGCTGCTCTTGCTGCTGCGCTGGCTGGTCGAGCACCGCCTGGGCCGGGCCGGCGCCGGCAGCGGCCGCGACCAGGACGAGCAGCAGTCCGGCCGCGGCGGCTCGCGACCGCCAACCGGTCATGACCTGCGCATGGCGATCGGGATCGTGCCGCCATGCTCGGCGAACAGGTCGGGGTCGAGGCGGACGCCCTGCTCGCCGAGGCGCTCGGAGAACCTCGGGCGGAGCCCGGTCGGCTGGATGGTGCCCCGGTAGCGGCCCTGGTCGTCCATGCCGGACCGGTAGTCGAAGGTGAACAGGTCCTGCAGGGTGACGACGTCGCCCTCCATGCCGACGACCTCGGTCACCTGGGTGATGCGCCTGGTGCCGTCGCGCATCCGAGCCTGGTGCACGACCAGGTCGATCGCGGCCGCGATCTGCTCGCGGATCGCCCGGACCGGGATGTCGACCCCGGCCATCAGCACCATCGTCTCCAGGCGGGAGATCGAGTCGCGGGGCGAGTTGGCGTGGATGGTGGACAGCGAGCCGTCGTGGCCGGTGTTCATCGACTGCAGCATGTCGAGCGCCTCGCCACCGCGGACCTCGCCGACGACGATGCGGTCGGGGCGCATGCGCAGCGAGTTGCGCACCAGGTCGCGGATGGTGACCTCGCCGCGGCCCTCGATGTTCGGCGGCCGGTACTCGAGGCGGAGCCAGTGGGGCTGGCGGAGCTGCAGCTCGGCGGCATCCTCGATGGTGACGATGCGCTCGTCAGAGGGGATCCAGGACGACAGCACGTTCAGGGTGGTGGTCTTGCCGGCGCCGGTCCCGCCCGACACCAGCAGGTTCATCCGGCCGTGCACGCAGGCGGCGAAGAACGCGGCCAACCGGGCCGACATGGTGCCGAAGGTGATCAGGTCCTCCGCCTGGAACGGATCGGGCGAGAACTTGCGCACGGTCAGGTACGGCCCTCCCCCCACGCACAGCGGCGGGAGCACTGCATTGACCCGGGAGCCGTCCGGCAGCCGCGCGTCGACGTAGGGCGAGCTCTCGTCGATGCGCCGGCCGATCTGGCCGACCATCCGGTCGATCACGCGGCGCAGGTGGGTCTCGTCGACGAACCTCCCCATGGTCGGGTGGATCCGGCCCTCGCGCTCCACGTAGATCAGGTCGGGCGCGTTGACCATGATTTCCGTGACGGTCGGGTCGCGCAGGAACGGTTCGATCGGGCCGAAGCCGAGCACGTCGTCGGCGATCTCGGAGGTGAGGCGGAGCCGCTCTTCCCTGGTGAGCGGCGTGTCCTCCTCTTCGAGGTTGCGCTGCAGGATCTCCCGCACCTTGGCCTGGAGCTGCTCGGGCGCGATCTGGGTGTCGTACAGCCGCGGCCCGAGCACCTCGACCAGCGAGCGGTGCACCTTCTGGCGGAGCTCGGCGAGCGGGTCGGGGCGGACCCGGCGGGCGCGGTGCGGGGTGGCCTCCTCGGGCTTGGTCGACGGCGTGCCGCCGTCCCCGCGGGCGCGGGCCAGGCGCTCATGGAACGAGGAGGACATCTAGAGCGACTCCTTCGGCTCGGCGGTCGGCCCGCCTTGCCCCGGAGCGGCCACGCTTCGAGGCATCGGTGCGGTCGGTGTTGGCAAGGTCAGGGTCGGGTGAACATCGAACGGCGTTGCTTGGCACGACCGGAGCGCGCCGCCCTCGGACTCGTCGCGAACTGCGCGGCGAACTTCCGGATGGCGACGCTGACGTGGCCGCGGGGATCCTCGAGGATGATCGGGTTGCCCTTGTTGACCGAGAGCGGCACCGATCGTGACGACGGGATGGTCGCGTCGACCGGCCCGCCGAGGATCTTCTCCACGTCGGGCAGGCGGAGCCCCACCTTGGAGTCGGCCCGGTTGAGCACCACCCGCAGGCGCGTGCGCGGGTAGTGGAGCAGCTCCATCGTCTGCATGGCGAGCTTGAGGTTCTTGATGCTGGGGACGTCGAGGCTGGCGAGCACCGCGATCACGTCCGACTCGTCGAAGGCGGCAAGCACCTGGTCGGAGAAGGCGGCGGGGGTGTCGATCACCACCGCGTCGAAGTCCCTGCGGAGCAGCTTCAGGATGGCGGCGACCGACTGCGGGCTGATGGTGTCGGCCACGGTCGGCTCGGTCGGGGCGAGCAGCGCCCAGATGCCGTCGCGGTGGTGGGTGAGCAGGGACTTCATGGCGACCGTGTCCAGCCCGTCGGTGCCGGCCGCGTCCTGGATGGTGTGGGCGGGGAAGAGCTGCAGCATGATCGCCACGTCGCCGAAGTGCAGGTCCAGGTCGACCAGGGCGACCTCGGCACCCTTCTGCGCCAGGGCGAAGGCCAGGTTGGTGGCGAGGAAGGTCTTGCCGCAGCCTCCCTTGGAGCTGAACACCGTGATCACACGCCCGTCGGCCTCTCCCCCGCCGAGGTCAGGCGCGCCGCCGGCCAGGCGGCCGCGCAGGGCCCTGGCGATCTCCAGGGCGCGTGCGGCCGAGGTCCTGACCGCCTCCTCGTCATCCGGGGTGGAGATCACGTCCTTCACCCCGTAGCGCAGGGCGGTGCGGAACAGCCCGGACGATTCGTGGTAGCGGATCAGCAGCACCGATACGTCCGGCGCACCCTGCTGGGTCATGCCGGCGAGCGCGAGCGCGTCCTGGTCGTCCAGGTCGGGCCCGACGATCAACGCGAACACGTCGCGACCCTCGGCGGCGAGCGCGGCCATGGCCTCGTCCGAACTCGAGGTGCGGATCACCCGGTCGGTCAGCCCGCCCAGGGTGCCGGCGAGCCAGGTGGCGTAGCCGTCCTCCGGTTCGGTGATGATCACGGCCATGGCGTCTCTTCCCCCTACCCGAACAGGTTGCCGAGGTTCTTCTCGGTGGACGTCGGCGGCTTGGCGCCGGGAGCCACCAGCGACAGGTAGAGCTGGCCGCTCTCGGCCGCGAACACCACCTTCTCCACCTGCCCGTCCTTGACCTCGAGAGTGACGGTGGAGAGGTTCTGCCTGGTCCCCGTCGGTGGCTTGGACCCTTGGGCGGCCGCGCCGACCGCGAGCACCTTGATGTTGGGCAGCAGCAGGCGGGAGAACCTGCTCCCGCCGACGCCGGCGAGGGTGACGTAGATGTTGACCTTGTTGCCAGGGGTGATGAACCCGGACACCTGGCGGGTGGCGTCCACCTGGATGGAGACCGCCTGGGAACCGGCCTGCAGGCTGAGGAGGTTCTTCCCCTCGACCTGCTCCCGGCTCACCCAGCGGCCGTCGAGGAGCTGCTCGCCTGGGAGGATGTCGACCGCGGCAACCCGGTCCGAGATCTGCTGCAGGGACCGCACCGCGCCCTCGACGACGGTCTTGCGCGGGACCGAGGCGACCCGGATCTTGCCGGTGGCCTCCGCGAACGTCTCGCCCTGCTCGATCTTTTCTCTGGCGACGTAGACCTGGACCGGCGACTGCTCCGAGATGGCGCGTCGGTCCGCGCTGTTCGCGTACACCACCAGGGCCATCGCCGAGACGACAGCCAGCACGATGGCGATCATGATGGCCAGGAGTCTGTTCTGCATCCTCTTCTTCCTGTCACGCCGGGCGGGACCGACGCCCGGCTTCCGTCATGCCCCTCCGCAGGCCCCCACTGGCCAGGGATAGGGCTGCTGGGAAAACTGCTCCATGCGCATCGATGCGGTCGCCCTGCCCTGCTGCCAGCTCGTAGGGGTGGGCAGGAACGGGATGGTCAGATCGATCGGGTAGTCGAAGGCGACCGTCACGGTCCCGCCGATCGCCGCGGCCACCTGCACGTCGCAGTTGGAGATGGAGCCGACGCCAGCGCGTTCCTGCACGAGCTGCCAGTAGCCCTTGCCGCTGCCGCTGACGTCGTCCCAGCTGTCAAGGCCGACGACGACCATCCGGGCTCCCTCACGGGCGCCGTTGGTGGCCTGGATCTTGGTGTTGAAGGCGATCCCGAACTGGATGAAGCCGAACAGCAGGACCACCAGGACGGGCAGGAGGATGGCGAATTCCACGGCGGCCACCCCGCCCTCTCCGTGGGCCGTGCTGCCCCCGTGCCCCATGCGTTCCGCTCCCCCCTCGCCGGTCAGGCGGAGGGCGAGGATCGCGCCCCCGCTCGCCGACTCGACCCGTTCGACGGCGTCGGTCGAGCCGTCGCTGACCCCCTGCCGAGGTGACCGGCGACCCCATTGCCCCGGGGTCCCTCGGCAGGTGCCGGCCCCGCGAAGGGCCGGCGCCAGCCGGCGATGCCGGTCAGCCGACCCGGCATCGTGCTCCGAGCGCCGCCGGCGCCCGCGGTCGTCCGCGTGGCCGACGGCGCTCAGCCGTTCCTAACCGCCGCCCGCAGGCACGTTGCACGCCCCTGCCGTTGGGGTCGACTCGATGCAGTTCCCCGTACTGGAGAACTTGCCCGAGATGTTGGTGAACAGGAAATAGAAGCCGACCACCAGGAGTAACGCCACCACTGCCACCATGAGGGCGTACTCAACCGCGGTGATGCCCTGCTCGTCGCGACGCAGTCGCGCGAGCCTCAGAGACGGTCTGGGCATCAGGTTGCACCTCCTTCCACACGAAGCTCCAAGACGCGCCACTTGCCGGCACGCCCTGCGGAAACCTCTGCACCCCCCGACCGCAACGGAGCGGCCTGGTGAACGGAGGACGACGCTTCACACGACGCGAAGCGCTGACGGGACCACCGCCACCCACCACGGCGAGCACCGGGCGGTATGCCGGCTCAACAATCGGCACTGGCACCCTCCCAGGCGCTGGTAGCGCACTGCTCGCTGCGGTCGAAGCGGGCCTGGAGACCCACGTAGAGGGAGTAGACGCCCCCGGTCAGGAGCAGGACGATCACGGCAGCGAGCAGCGCGTACTCCACGCTGGTGAGTCCCTGCTCTCCGCTGCGCGCTTCCGCGCGGAACCGGCCATGCGGCGGACCGGGAATCAAACGACTGCCCCCCTCGGGCATGCGGTGATGTGCCCCGAAGCACCCTAGGGTGTCCCTTTGAACGCATCCATGCGGAGGCTCGACCAGATGGGTTAGGTATTTCTGGTTAGACCAGGATCGTCACGGCGTAGGCCGCTGCGCCGGATCGAACTAGAACGACAGGGCCAGGCCGCCAGACGTCTGGGCCAGCGGCGGAAGGCCGTCGGCGTCGCCCCCGAGCTCCGCCGAGCCGCCGCTGCGCGCGGGGCCGGTCGAGTTGACGACGTCGTCGAGCAGGTCGACCAGCTTGGCGGCGAGCCGGCCCTCGGCCGCCTCGGCATGGAGCACGGCCAGCGCCTCGACGGGCCCGAGAGCGGGCCGGTGCGGCCTTGGCCTGGTGAGCGCCGCGAAGGTGTCGGCCACCGCCAGGACCTGGGCCCCGAACGGGATCTGACGGCTGCGCAGCCCGTTCGGGTAGCCGGAGCCGTCGAGCCGCTCGTGGTGGGCGCGGACCGCCGCCACCGGCACGCCCACCCGGCTGAGCGGCTCGAGGATCTCCGCGGAGGTGTCCGGATGGCCGCGCAGGAGTCCCAGCGAGCGCCGGTCCAGCGGTCCCTCCACGGCCAGGAGGTCGGGGGGCAGGGCGAGCAGGCCGATGTCCTGGAACAGGCCGGCGAGCTCCATCCCCCGGACCCGCACCGGCGGCCAGCCGAGCGCGGCGGCCAGCTCCCGGGTGATCGCGGCGACCCGGCGGGAATGGCCCTCGCGGCCGGCCCCGCCGGCTTCGGCGGTGCCGATCATGGTGCCGAGGATCACCTGCAGGGAGTGGGCCAGGGACTCGCGCGCGACGCGGAGGTGGTCGCGCTCCTCGGTGCGGCTCACCCGGGCCGCCGCGGTCTCGGTGCGAAGCAGCGCCTCCTCGGCGGCCTCGGTGACCGACCGGAGCGCGGCCAGGGGCGAGCTCTGCTCGGGCCGCTCCGGCCCGCGCTGCACCCGGCGCCCACGCATCGAGGAGCTGACCCGGGCGACCAGGTCCTCGGTGGAGCATGGGTAGGTGAGCAGGTCGGTGACGCCGACGGCGAGCGCGGGGGTGACGTCGATGGAGGCGTCGCGGCTGGCCAGGCCGAGGACCGGCACGGTGGTGGGGCCCTCGCCCAGCCGCGCCAGCACCGGCGCCCAGCGGCGCACCTCTTCGATGGGCAGGACCACCAGAGCGGGCCGCTGCGTGTCGAGCGTGCGGAGCGCCTCGTCGTCGTCGGTGACCAGGGCGGACGCCAGGCCGGCGTCACCCAGCGCGTCCCGCGCCCAGGGACCGATCCCCTGCGCCGCGTCGAGGACGAGGACGTGGGCTGGCAAAGCGAACGCTCCAGAGTCAGGCGACACAGGCCGCTGCGTCGGTCGCCGGCTGGGGAAGATGTCCCGCGGCCCGTCCGGAGGCATGGCCAGCGGACACGTACGACGCGGGCGCGGAACTCGGTCCCCCATGAGGCTCCCGCCCAAGTCGATGCTACGGGTCGTCCTGAATGGCTCCCATGCACCGAACTGGTGAGCGGAACTACGAAGTTCTGCCCAGCAACGCGGCCAACCGGAGCGCGCCGGTCAGGACGGCGGTCGGGCGGGTGGGGTCGCTAGCGCGGCGGCTCGACCAGGCGGATGCGCATGGCCTCGCGGACCGCGTCCACCCGGTTGTTGACGTGCAGCTTGCGGTAGATGTTGCCGATGTGGGTGTTGACGGTTCGCTCCGAGATGACCAGTTGGCTGGCGATCTGGCGCGAGGTCAGGCCCTCGGCGAGCAGCGCGAGGATCTCCCGCTCGCGGCCGGTCAGCAGGTAGTAGATGTCGGCCGCGGCCTTGGTCTCGTCGGCGTAGCGGTTGAACTGGTGCAGCAGCTTGCGGGCCTGCACCGGGTCGAGGAACGAGCCGCCGGCGGCGACCGCCTTGACCGCCGACCGGATGTCGTCCAGCGTCGCCGACTTGGGCAGGTAGCCGGACGCGCCCGCTTTGATCGCCTCGAAGATGGTCTCCTGGTCCTCGTGGACGGTGAGCACCACCACGCCGACCGAGGGGTGGTCCTGGCGGATCTGCCTGGTCGCGCTGATCCCGTCACGCCTGGGCATGTCGACGTCCATCAGCACCACGTCCGGCAGCAGCTCGCTGACGCGCTGGATGGCCTCGTTGCCGTCGCTGGCCTCGCCGACCACCTCGACACCCTCGGCGTTGCGGCACAGCAGCACGACCCCATGGCGTGTCACCGAGTGGTCGTCGACGACAAGGACCCTGGTCACAGCGCCGTTGCGGTCGCCAGACTCAGTCGTCACCGCTGCTCCCCTCGTAGGGCTTTGCCGGGACCTCGATCCAGAAGGCGGTGCCGTGCTCGTCCACCCGGCCTCCCACCGACCCTCCCATCACTTCGGCGTACGCCCGGGTCAAGGTGAGCCCGAGTCCGGCGCCGGAGCCCCGTCGCTCGACCGGCTCGTCGGACCGCTTGAACGGCTTGAAGAGCTGCTCGAGCGCCTCGCTGGTGAGCCGGGAGCCGCCGTCGTGCACCTCCCACCTGGTGACCTCGGCGTCGCCGGTGACGGTCACCGTCACCATGCCCAGCCGCGGACCGTAGACCAGGCCGTTCTCGACCAGCGGGCGGAGCGCCAGGCCGACCAGCTCGGAGTCGCCGACCACCTCGGTATCGACGTCGCCGGCGGGCTGCACGCGCACGCCCTCCGTGCCGAGCTCGTCGATCAGGTTGAGCAGCACGTCGCGCGGCCGGAAGGGCCTGGCCAGCGCGGCCACGCCGCCGTTGACACGGGCGAGCAGCAGGAAGTCGCGCACCAGGCCCTGCAAGCGGTCGACCTGCGTGAGGACCAGTTGGAGGAATTGCTGGGAGGTCTCCCGGTCGAGGTCGTTGCCCCGTTGCAGGAGCGTCGAGACGAACCCTCGGATGCAGGCCAGCGGGGTGTTGAGCTTGTGGGCGGCGAGCCCGAAGAGGTCTCTGCCGTCCTCTTCGAGGCCGAGGAGCGACGGAGCCGTGGTCTGGGTGTGGCCCTGGGTCATAGACAGTCTTCCCTCCACACGGGCCGACAGACTACGTCAACACAACGGCGATCGTCGTAGGCACCGATTCTCATACAGACGAAGTCTGCATTCCAAACTCACGCCCGGGAATCACTCGGCGGGACTAATTCCGCCATAGTCGCCACCATACACCGTGGTGACAGGCGTACACGTCCTACGCCGTCGTCGCCCCCGTCATGAGCGGGTTGGTGGTGGGCCGGCGGCTGCCGGCCGGTCCCGGCTCGTCGGTGACGGCGAACGTCATGTTGGGCTGGATGGCCAGCTCGAAGCTGACCACCGAGATCCGGTTCGTGGGCCGGAAGACGCCGCCGGGAATGGCCGCCTGGGCCGGCTCGGTGTCCTTGGGGATGCCCCAGACCTCGTAGACGCGGCCGCCCCGGAGCGCCGGCATGTTCTCGAGGACCAGCACGCCCTTGTTCTTGGGCGAGGACACCAGCGCCGTGACCCGGGCGCCCTGCGCGCCCGCGCCGGTCAGATGGACGATCTGGGCGGCGGGGTCGTTGAGCAGCTGGCTAGCCTGCTCGAAGGCGGCGATGCGCTGCTGGTAGAGGTCGTTCTGGTCGCGCAGGCTGAGGTTCCAGAAGCCCAGCGCGAGCACCGCGATGATGCTGGCCGCGACCGCGATCCTGCCGACCAGACCGCTCGTCCAGCCGCGCCGGATGGGCCGCACCTGGGCTGGGGCGGTGACGGCGGGCCGCGCCGAGCGCGGGCGCGCGGTCGCGCCGATCTCGCGCCGGATCGAGGCGCGGAGCGAGGGCGGCGGCTCGACCGGGGTCGCGGTGTAGGCAAGCGCGCCCACCACGCCTTCCAGTTCGCGCACGGCGGCCTCACAGGTGGCGCAGCCTTCCAGGTGGCGGCGGAAGGTGTGCTCGTCGTCGGGCTCGAGCGCGCCGAGCACGTAGCCGGCGGCGAGCTGCTCGAAGTCGGTGTGGGTCATCGCCGGCTCCAAGGCGGGTGCTCCTCGGAGAGGCCGGGCTCGCGCAGGGCGTCTTTGAGCTTGCGCATCCCTGCCGCCATGCGGGTCTTCACCGTCCCCAACGGGACACCGACGAGGCTGGCGACCTCCCGCTGGGTGTACCCGCCGAAGTAGGCCAGCGCGAGCGCTTCGCGCTGGGCCTGCGGGAGACCGGCCAGGGCGGCCCGCACCTGGTCGCGGCGCTCGGCCGCCTCCACGTCGTCCTCCACCCCCGGCTTCGGGTCCGGCTCGAACTCGAGCGCTTCGTCGGTGGTCCGGCGGCGGCGCAGGTTCTCCTCGCGCCGCACCACGTCCACGGCACGATGATGGGTCATGGCCAGAAGGTACGTCGAGACGGTGCCGCGCGCCGCGTCGAAGCGGCCAGCGTCGCGCCAGATGGAGAGGAACACCTCCTGGACCACATCCTGTGCCAGCGTCTCGTCGGCCACGATCCGGCGCGCCAGGGAGTAGGAGACCTTGCCGTACCGGTCGTACAGCGCCTCCAGCGCGCCCGCGTCCTTCTCGGCCACGAGCGCGACCAGCTGGCTGTCCTGCAGCGTCCGGTAAGCCCTTGCTCCTCGCACGCGCGCAAGATCCTTCCGACATGCATTCGTACGGTGTCCCGGGTTTGGTTCAACCTCGGGTCCCGTGCGTCGCGTTGGTGGCCCCGACCGATCGCGCCTGGCCCGGCCGCGGTCCTCGCCCGCCCAGACCGACGATCCGGGCAGGACGCTAGCACCGTGCGAGAAGGTGGAGCAATGGGCGGAGCGGGACGATCCGGAGCGGTGATAGCTTGGTTGAGCCGGCCCGAAGGGCGTTGCTATAGTGCTGGCCTCTCGCGGATGTGGCTCAGTTGGTAGAGCATCACCTTGCCAAGGTGAGGGTCGCGGGTTCGAGTCCCGTCATCCGCTCCAGCCTCCGGCCACGCCCCCCATCTCAGGGGGCGTTCGACCTAGAAGGCACGGCGGTGTGGCCGAGTGGTTAGGCAAGGGTCTGCAAAACCCTGCACCCCGGTTCAATTCCGGGCACCGCCTCCAACCCGATCGAGCAGGACCCCAGGGTCCCTGTATGATCGGGTCGCCGTACGGGCGCGTAGCTCAGTGGGAGAGCGCTTCCTTGACGTGGAAGAGGTCAGAAGTTCAATCCTTCTCGCGCCCACCATCTATAGGTGCAGGTCACGCTGGGTCCTCGAACCCGGCGTCTTGCGTTCAGCGCTAGAGATCGACGCTCCGGGCAGCAGACGGGCAGCAACAGGCTGACTTTCGGCGTTGAGGAGTCCTGCGTCCACTTCGCCGCTCCCTTGACGTGGAACGTCAGGGAATCCTCAGCTCGTAGTA
>DATLQA010000031.1:0-63349 GCA_035535495.1 Actinomycetota bacterium
GCACCGGCTCGCGACCAGGATGCCGGTGCTGGCCGCCGCGGGCATCGTCGGCCCGATGCTGTTCACAGCGGCCATCGTCACCCAGGAGCTCTTCCGGCGCGGCGAGTACAGCCCTACAGCGGAACCGGTCAGCGCGCTCGAGGCCGGACCAGGCGGGTGGGTACAGCAGGCGAACTTCGTGGTGTTCGGGCTGCTCACGATCGCGTACGCGATCGGGCTGCACCTGGGAGTGCGTCCGAGCCGAGCCGGGGTGGCCGGGCCGGCCATCATGGCCTGGATCGGGGTCGGTCTGGTGCTCGCCGCCGTCTTCCCGCTGCGGGAGGACCCCGCCGGCAACACCTATGACCCGACCGGGCTGCACATGGTGAACGGCATGATCCTCTTCCTGGGCATCGGGATCGGGTTCACGGTGATCTCGCGGCGACTGGCGCGCGACCCCGCCTGGCGCGGTCTCGCTGGCTACGCGCTGGCCACCGGGATCGCCCTGGTGGTGCTGTTCGTGGCGTTCGGCGCGCTGGTGGCGCCGGATGCGGCGCCGCTGCACCGGTGGGCTGGCCTGGCGCAGCGGGCGGTGCTCGCGGTGTGGTTCTCCTGCACCATCGTCCTCGCCCGGAGGCTGCTGCACGTCGCCAGGACCGCCGGCACGCCGCGTTGACCGGCACGTGGAGACAAACCACCAGCATGCCGAGCACGTGGCGGTGACCCTACGCGGATTGCTCCCCGATGCCGGCCATGGCGGCCAGCGCATGTGGCGGCGCGTCCGGCACCGGCGCGGTGAGCGGGCGGAGCCACTGGGTGATGCCGCCGTCCACGTGCCTCGAGGGGGCGGCGAGCACGTAGCCGCCGCGACCGTGGCGGTAGAGCCGCTGGCGGGTGCCGGTCGAGCGGATCGGCACGGCGGTGTTGCCCCTGCCGCTCGGCGCGACGAAGTAGTGCCGACGCCCGGTACCGGTGTCGGCCACCGGGCCGTCCGGCATGGCGGTCAGCGCCACGCGCCCGACCAGCACGCCAGGGATGTCCACCACGTCGAAGGCCACGCCGGTGAGCAGGCCGACGTTGGCCCGCGGATGCTGGTACCACCAGGCGTCGATCTGGGCCGGGTCGGTGGTGGCGGCGTCCAGCCAGTCGGGCACCAGCGGGTGCTCGCCAGGGAACGAGCAGGCGAGCAGCTGGCAGGAGCATCCGGCCGTGGCCGAACGGCGCGGGGAAGCCGCCGTCGGCCAGTGGCACGGGAACACGGGTATGCCCAGCTCGGCGTAGACGAGAGCGGCGTCGTGGAGGCTCACCTTCGACCGGCGCCAGAGCATCCGACGGCTCCTTTCCCGCAACGGTGCGTGAGGAGCAAATTGCTGGGGACGACCCGAGGGGAAGGATCGTGGCGCGGAAATCGTATTCCGTGCACATGGATAAAGTACCGCATCCGGTCCAATCCGTGCTCCCCAAAAGAACGTTGCTTCCCGTAACAAGAATTGCCTACGGCGTCGGATCGTGCGGAATCCGCAGGTCACGATTTGGGAGCGCGAATTACCAGGATCGCCGGATAGCGCGCAACGCCCAGATATACCTGGCATGAATTGACGCAATAGCGAAGATCGCGAGGAATAGAAGATGGACGCCTCGCCCTGAACGGGGTAAATCCCTCAGGTTACGTATGCGATCCTACGACCGAATCGACCGGCTCGGGGTGCGGTCAGTGGCCTCGGCCCCGCCGGACCGGTCGCCACCGGCGGCCGGCCAGAGCCGGTCATAGGCGGCGAGCAGCACCGGGGCCGAGTGCTCCCAGGCCAGCGCGTTGCGCACCCGCTGGCGACCCGCCGCCCCCATGGCGCGGCGGCGGTCGGCGTCGTCGAGCAGCTCGACGATGCCGTTGGCCAGCTCGCGCTCGCGGTTGGGCTCGACGAACAGGGCGGCGTCCCCGGCCGAGACGCGGGCCTCGGTGAGGTCGTAGGCGACGATCGGCAGCCCGAAGAACATGTACTCCATGATCTTGTTCATGGTGCTCTTGTCCGACCAGGGGTTCTTCGGGTCCGGGTCGACGCCGAGGTCGGCCGAGGAGAGGATCCGGCAGAGGTCGTCGTCGCTGACCCGCCCGGTGAACGTGCACGCGTCGGCCACGCCGATCTCCTCGGCGTAGGCCTTGATGGCCGGCTGGTGGGGCCCGCCCCCGACCAGGATGCAGTGGACGTCCTTGCGGCCGAGCTCGTCGCGGAGCAGCTTGACCGCCCGGACCAGGTGGTCGACCCCGTCCTGCTTGCAGATCTCGCCGAGATAGGCGATCAGGTGGCGCTTGCCCTTCCGCCACGCCGGATCGGACGGGTACACGCTGAGGCGGCCGAGGTCGGGGCCGGAGCGCACCACGTAGACGTCGTCAGCCGCCACGCCGCCGCGATCGGCCGCGATGCGCTTGTGACTCTCGTTGGTGGTGATCACCAGGTCGGCCGCCTTGAACGTCTGGCGCTCCAGGAAGCGCAGCCCGCGCAGGGCCGCCCCGCCCTCGGAGCCGAACTTGACCTGGTACATCTCGGGCGAGAGGTCGTGGTGGTCGAAGAGGAACCGCTTGCCGAACAGCTTCCAGAAGCGGGCCAGCGGCCAGTACGTCTCGGGCGGGTTGCAGACGTGGAGCAGGTCGAAGCCGCGGCCGCGGAGCGCGACCCGGAAGGTCTTCATCGCGGTGCGCACGAAGCACCAGAGGAACTCGGCCACGAAGCCGAGGGCACCCTGGGCGTCGACCGGCAGGCCGTACCGGTAGATGTGGACGTCCTCGAGCACCTCGAAGGAGGCGGTGAACCCCTTGGCCTTCGGCGAGACCACGCTGACCTGGTAGCCGGCCCGTGCCAGGGTGGTCGCCTCGAGCCACACCCGCCGGTCGAACGGCACCGGCAGGTTCTGGACGACGATCAGGACCCGCCGTGGGCGAGCGGCCCTACCAGCAGATGCCATCGTATTCACCGCCGTCGCTGCGCCGGTCGGAGATGCGCACCAGGTCGACGATCCGCTGGCCGGCTCTCGGGCGGTCGGCCACCGCCTGGAAGGCCGGGTCGTTGTTGCCGATCACCAGCGTGCCGCCGTGGTCGATGACCTCCTCGATGCTCCCCACCATCAGGTCGGAGATGTGCGGGATCTGCTCCAGGATGTAGCTCTTGTTCGCGCCGACCAGCTTGGCGAGGTTGACGTTGGCGTCGTAGACGCGGACGTCGTAGCCCTTGCCGATGAGCCGCTCGACCACCTCCACCATGGGGCTCTCGCGCAGGTCGTCGGTGCCCGCCTTGAAGGCCAGGCCGAGCACGCCGACCTGGCGGGAGCCGGCGTCGGCGATCATCTGGAACGCCCGGTCGAGCTGCTGCTGGTTCGACGGCAGGATCGAGTTCAGCACCGGGAGGTCGAGGTCGAGGCTCCGGCCCCGGTAGCGCAGCGCCCGCACGTCCTTCGGCAGGCACGACCCGCCGAACGCGAACCCTGGCCGGAGGTAGACCGGCGACAGGTTCAGCTTGGTGTCGGCGCAGAGCATCTCCATCACCCGCTGGCCGTCGAGCCCCTGGGCCTTGGCCACGCTGCCGATCTCGTTGGCGAAGGTCACCTTGAGGGCGTGCCAGGCGTTGTCGGCGTACTTGGCCATCTCGGCGAGCTCCACCTCGGTCTGGATGACCGGCGCGCCAGGCTGGACCGCGATCGGGGTGACCAGCGCCCTGGCGTCCTCGTCGTCCGCGCCGATGACCACCTTGGAGGGCTCGTGGTAGTCGCGGATGGCGGTGCCCTCCCGCAGGAACTCCGGGTGGACGCAGATCGACACCGGCCGGCCGGCCGCCCGCTCCAGGGTGGGGCGGACGACCTCGCGGGTGGTGCCCGGCAGGACGGTGCTGCGGACCACCACCACGAACGGCGCCTGGCGCTGGCGGAGCGCCGCGCCGATCTCCTCGGCGACCCGGCCAAGGTAGGCGAGGTCGAGGCTGCCGTTGGCCCTGCTCGGGGTGCCGACGCAGATGAAGCCGAGGTCGGTCTCGCCGACGGCCTCGACGCAGTCGGTGGTCGCCCGCAGCCGGCCGGCGCTGACGCCCTCGGCGACCAGCTCGCCGAGGCCGGCCTCGACGACCGGTGAGCGACCCTCGTTGAGCAGGTCGACCTTGACCTTGTTGGTGTCGACGCCGACCACGGTGTGGCCGTCGGCGGCCAGGCAGGCCGCTGACACCGCGCCGACGTAGCCGAGGCCGAAGACGCTGATCCTCATGACGGGCTCCCCGAGTCGAGTTGCAGGACGGTGACCAGTGGCCGGCCGCGGCCGACCCGTCCGGTCCCGAGCAGGGTGGTGGCCGGCACGCGTTCGTCGAACGCCGGTGAGTACCAGCCGGCTGGTGGATCGGTCCGACCCTCGACGCGTTGCCATTCCAGGCCCTCAGGCAGCGCGAGGGTGGCGGCGTGGCGGCGGCCGTCGCGGTCGTCCCACCGCAGGGTGGCCTGGCTGCCGCGGAGGACGCAGACGACTCCAGGGCCGAGGTGGAAAGCGAGGCGGCAGTCGTGGGCGCCGGTGGTGACCAGCCGGTCCTCGATGACCAGCCGCCGCGCGCGGCGGTCAAGCCGCACGGCGCGGCGGTGCATGGCCGCTGGGCGCAGGCGCCCGTAGCCACGGTGGACCGCCTGCCACTCGGCGACCGGGCCGTCGTCCAGCCCGTCGGCGTGCTCCAGGTCGGCCTTGGCGTGCCGCGTCCACAGGTGCGGCCCGCCCGCCACCGACTGGTCGACCCCGCCGACCTCGAGCGTGTTGTGCGCGAGGGTGGAGGGGAAGTAGGCGCGCCAGTGCGGCTCCGAGCCGTAGCAGTAGGTCCCGGGGTCGGCGAGGAGGTCGATCCCGCCGACCCGCACCTCGACCGCGAGGGCGTCGGCGTGGGCGTGGGCGGCGATCGAGAGGTAGCCGTGAGGGCCGTGGTCGACGCGGCACCAGAGCTCGTCGGGTCGGGGCTCCTGGTCGCGGAGCAGGGCCATGCCGGCGTCGGCGAACAGGGACGGCCGCCGCGCCGGCCTCGGGCCGGCGGGAAGCAGGCCCTGCCCTGCTTCCGACCGGCCAGCGTCCCCCCTGGCGCCCACCAGCCGGGTCCACAGCGGCGTCCGGACGTCGGTCTCTGGCACCAGCGGCCACCAGGGCTGCGCGCCCCACAGCACCGCGCCGGTGTGCAGCAGCGACGCCCAGCGGTCGTAGCCGGGCCCGTCCAGCAGCAGGCCGTGGCCGTCGTCGGCGTCGCCCTGGCGGGGCGGGCGCAACCGGATGTCGACCACCGCCGCGAGCGCGTCGACCATGCGGCGCAGGGTGTCCCACACGTCGGCGCCGAGCGGGTGGCCGGCGGCCTCACCTTCCAGCGCGGCGGCCAGCCCCAGCTCCAGCACGAAGCCGTGGTACTCGGTGGCCAGCTCCCGGTTCAGGCCGCTGGCAAAGGTCTGCTTCGGCAGCTCGCGCCGGAGCGTGGCGGCGGCCTGCTCGCGCCAGCCATCGGTCTCGGCGAAGGCCGGGAAGGCGCAGCTGGCGGCGAACTGCCCGGCCATCTCGGCCAGGACGTGGTTGTTGGCCGACGAGCCGTGGCTGGGCAGGTGGGCCAGGTACTCCTGGTGGTGGTGGAGCTGCTGCAGGAAGGCGCGGTTCTGCTCGAACAGCGGCGCCGCCCCGTCCCAGGTGTCCAGCAGCCGGCGGGTCCACACCCAGGACAGCAGCCGGACGCCGAGCTCGATCCCGCTGGTCCAGTGGATCCCCGACAGGAACGGGTTGGCCGCCCACCAGGAGCGCAACTGGCCGGCCGCGGCCTGCGCGTAGCGCTCGTCGCCGCTCAGGTGGTAGGCGGCGGCCAGCACGGTGACGTGCTGGTGGCGGGACGGCTCCCAGACGTACTTGACGTTGCCGATGGTGGCCTGGTCGCGCTGGTCGACGTCGAAGCAGTAGGCACGGTCGGGTGCCCGCCTGCCGGTGCGCGCGTCCGCGAACCAGTCCGGCGCCGGGGCCATGTCGTCGCGCAGGCGGGCGAACACCCACCAGCGTCCGGCCAGCAGGTCCTCGGCGGCCTCCTTGAGGCGGACGCGTGCCTCCTCGGGCACGTCGTCGCCGGCGGCGGGGAGCGGGGTCGGCAGCGGCGGGCCGGCATCCGGCACCTGCAGCGGGTCGGCCGCGGCGTCGGTGACCTGCCGGGAGCGCCAGCGCCGCTTGACCGCCTGGTCGCGGGCGCGCCCGGCCATCTCAGCGGGCGACATGCGAGCCAGCCGCCGCGCGTACCACAGCGCGTTCATCCCGCCGCGTCCCCATTGGTATCCACCGGGAGGGCAAGCCCCGCCCCCCCGGATCCAGCCCGATCCTCCGGGGATGACTCGTCACCGTTCATCGGCACGCTGGGCTCACGAGCCTCAGGGGCCACCGGTTCCAGGCGGTGGCTGTGCACGCTGCGGCGGGCCGCGAAGGTGGCCCTGGTGGTGGCGAGCAGCGACGCCAGCGGGATCGGCATGGGCGCCGCCTCGGCGACCGCCCTGACGAACGCGTCCAGCTCCTGCTTCTGGCCCTTGTCGATGCCGGTGCGGGTGCGCTGGCTCTGGCGCTTGCCGCCGCGCCACAGCTCGGTCTGCTGGAAGTTGAGCAGCCTGGCCACCTGGCCGTCGCCGACGACCTGCAGCAGCTCCTTGGGAGCACGGGCGTCGCCGCGCGTCTGGTAGGCGATGGTGGCCACCGACCCGTCGGGGTAGACCAGCGTGCTGGCGGTGTCGTCAGGCTCGGCCGCCGCGGCCGAGAACACCGCCACCGGGTCGTCGTCGAGCCACCAGGAGACCGTGTCGACGAAGTGGCAGCCCTCCCCGATCATGCGGGAGCCCTCCTCGGGCTGGGCGTACCAGCTGCCCGATTCGAGCTTGCCGGCGTTGACGTCGTAGCGGACCTGGACCGGACCGCCCCGCGGCCCCCAGGCACGCTTGAGGCCGACCAGCAGCGGCGCGAAGCGCCGGTTGAAGCCGACCTGGAGGCGGTCATTGCCGCTCTCGGCGACGGCGGCGACGATCGCGTCGAGCTGCTCGGCGTCGACGGCCAGCGGCTTCTCGACGAACACCGCCTTCCCGGCCCGCAGCGCCTCGCACACCATGCTGGCGTGGGCGTGGTGCCTGGTGGCGATCAGCACCGCGCCGATCGTCTCGTCCTCCAGCAGCTCCAGGCGGTCGGTCGAGCAGCGCTCGAAGCCGAACTTGCGCTGCGCGTTGGCCGCCGACAGCCCGGTCGCGGTGGCGACCTCGACCAGCTGGACGTCCGGGCGGCCGCGCAGGTGGGGCAGGAGCATGCTGGTGGCGTAGTTGCCGGCGCCGATCACTCCGAACCGGACCACCGGCTGGGCGGTGGCACGCCGGGCGGGCCGCTCGGGCGGGGCGGGCGAGGCCAGCCGCCGCCGGATCGGCGCGTCGGCCGGGTAGCGGAACAGCATGCCGACGCCCCGCTGCTCGCCGCTCTGGATGCGGTTGTAGGCGCCGACCGCATCGTCGAACGGCAGCACCGCGGAGATCAGCGGCTCCAGGTCGACCTGGCCGCCGGCCAGCAGGTCCAGGAAGCAGCGCAGGTTGCGCCGCTCGGTCCAGCGGACGTAGCCGATCGGGTAGTCGACCCCGCCCTCCTCGTAGACCGGGTCGTAGCGGCCGGGGCCGTAGGAGCGCGAGAAGCGGACCTCGAGCTCCTTGGCGTAGTAGTCGTTCCAGGGCAGGTCCAGCCGGCACTTGCCGATGTCGACCACGCGGGCGCGGTCGCGTGCCAGCTCCGCGGCCAGCTCGACAGGCTGGTTGGTGTCGCCGCCGGCGGTGAGGAAGACGTGGTCGGCGCCGGCCCCGTCGGTGAGGGCGGCCAGCGCCTCCACCACCGGGCCGCGGGCGGCCGCGTCGGGCGGCCCACAGGCGTCCGCGCCCATGCGCTCGGCCAGCCGGCAGCGCTCGGCCGACGGGTCGAAGCCGATCACGTTGATGCCCGCGGCGCGGAGGATCTGCACCAGGAGCTGCCCGACCAGGCCGAGGCCGATGACGCAGGCGGTCTCCCCGAGCCGCGCGTCGGACTGCCGGTAGCCCTGCATGGCGATGGCGCCGACGGTGGTGAAGGCGGCGTGCTCGCCGCGAACTCCGGCCGGCACGGGCACGCACAGGTTGCTCGGGACCCAGTTGTACTCGGCGTGGAGGGCGTACTGGTTGCCGGCGCAGGCGACCTGCTGCCCGACCGAGATCCCCTCGACGCCGGCTCCCACCTCGACGACCTCGCCGCAGAGCGAGTAGCCCAGCGGGGTGTAGGAGTCGAGCCGGTCGGTGACCTTGCGGTAGGTGGTCAGCAGTCCCTGCTGCGACACCGACTGCATGACCTTTTTCACCTGGTCCGGCCGGGCGCGGGCCTTGCCGACCAGCGACAGCTTGCTCTCGGTGATCTTCATCATCTCGGTGCCGGTGGAGATCAGGGAGAACTGCGTGCGCACCAGCACGCCGCCCGGCCGGCAGGCCGGCACCGGCACGTCGAGCAGGACGAGGTCACCGGATTTGTAGTTCTGCGCGATCTGCTTCATAGAAGTGGCAGCTCCGTCAGCCCGGCACCGGGCAGCATGATCTGGCGCGGGGAGGGCTGCTGGACCGGAGGTGGAATCGACCAACCTCTGGGGAGACACAGCTACGATCTCCCACCGCGTCGCCCCCCCGGTACGCGTCGGCTGATCTGATCAGCCCACCGGCAGGTCCGTATCTCGGACCGGCCACAAAGCGTGGGCCCGGGTAGTGTAACGGGGTTAGAAGCGCCGTACCATCAACATCGCCGCACCCGCGCTACGGCGAATCAACGAGATGGGTTAGCCGGGTCGGGCCATTGCCGTAGGCGAACATACGTTCGATCATGCGACCATGGCGGCCGTCCCCTATGCCGAGCTGCACTGCCACTCCAATTTCAGCTTCCTGGACGGGGCCTCCCACCCGGAGGAGCTGGTCTCCGAGGCGGTCCGGCTCGGTCTGGAAGCACTCGCCCTCACCGACCACGAGGGCGTGTACGGAGTGGTCCGCTTCGCCGAGGCGGCCCGCGCCGCCGGCCTGCCCACCGTATTCGGCGCCGAACTGGCCCTCCCCACAGCGACAGTCGGCTCTTCCGGGGGGGTTCGGGGGGGCGGACGCCCCACCGATGGATCAAGGACCGGGAGCGCCGACCCGGTTGGGGAGCACCTGGTGGTGCTGGCCCGTGACCCGGCCGGCTACGCCCGGCTCTGCCGGGCCATCTCGACAGCCCAGATGACCGGGGCAAAGGGCGCGCCTCGGCACGATCTGGGCCGTCTCGCCGAGCTGCACGGTGGCCATTGGCTGGTGCTCACCGGCTGCCGCAAGGGGGCGGTGCCGCGAGCGCTCGAGCAGCGCGGCCCGGCCGCGGCCGCGAGGCAGCTCGAGCGCCTGGTGGCCATATTCGGCCGCGACAACGTGGCGGTGGAGCTCACTGACCACGGCGACCCGCTCGACTCGACCCGCAACGACGCCCTGGTCCGGCTGGCGGCCGCGGCCGACGTCGAGGTGGTGGCGACCAACAACGTCCACTACGCCACCCCTGGCCACCGCCGGCTGGCCACCGCCCTGGCCGCGGTGCGTGCCCGCCGGTCCCTCGACGAGCTGGACGGCTGGCTGCCGGCGGCCGCCACCGCGCACCTGCGCTCCGGAGTGGAGCAGGCCGCCCGCCTGGCCCGCTACCCGGGAGTGGTCGAGCGGGCGGCCGAGCTGGGCCGCGCCCTCGCCTTCGACCTCCACCTGGTCGCTCCCAAGCTGCCCGACTTCCCCGTCCCGACCGGGCACACCGAGATGACCTGGCTGTGCGAGCTGGCCGAGCAGGGCGCGGCCAGGCGCTATGGGCCACGGGGAGCGGAGCGGGTCAAGGGCGCCTGGCGCCAGATCGACCACGAGCTGGCCATGATCGAGCAGCTCGGATTTCCCGGTTATTTCCTGACCGTCTGGGACATCGTGCAGTTCTGCCTCCGCGAGGACATCTACTGCCAGGGCCGCGGTTCGGCGGCCAACTCGGCGGTCTGCTACGCGCTCGGCATCACCAAGGCCGACGCCGTCTCGCTCGGGCTGCTGTTCGAGCGCTTCCTCTCGCCCGAGCGTGACGGCCCGCCAGACATCGACCTGGACATCGAGGCTGGCCGGCGCGAGGAGGTGATCCAGTACGTCTACCGGCGCTACGGCAGGGACCGGGCCGCCCAGGTGGCCAACGTGATCACCTACCGCCCCCGCTCGGCAGTCCGCGACCTCGGCAAGGCCCTCGGCTACGGCCAGGGCCAGGTCGACGCCTGGGCCAAGGAGACCGAAGGATGGTCAGCCGAGCTCCCCAGCCAACTACCCGAGGATCTCCTCGAGCTGGCCGCCGAGGTGCGCCACTACCCCCGCCATCTGGGCATCCACTCCGGCGGGATGGTGGTCTGCGACCGGCCGGTGGTGGAGGTCTGCCCGGTCGAGTGGGCGACCATGGCCGACCGCAGCGTGCTGCAGTGGGACAAGGACGACTGCGCGGCGGTCGGGCTGGTCAAGTTCGACCTGCTGGGCCTCGGCATGCTGAGCGCCCTGCACGAGGCCGTCGACCTGATCCGTGCCCACCACCAGGTCGACGTCGACCTGGCGGCGCTGCCCCAGGAGCCGGCCGTCTACGACATGCTCTGCCGCGCCGACTCGATCGGCGTCTTCCAGGTCGAGAGCCGTGCCCAGATGGCCACCCTGCCGAGGCTGAAGCCGCGGCGCTTCTACGACCTCGTGGTCGAGGTCGCCCTGATCCGGCCAGGTCCCATCCAGGGCGGCTCGGTCCACCCCTACATCCGCCGCCGCAACGGCACCGAGCCGGTCACCTACCTGCACCCACTGCTGGAGCGGTCGCTCGCCAAGACGCTCGGGGTGCCGCTGTTCCAGGAGCAGCTCATGCAGATGGCGATCGACATCGCCGGGTTCAGCGCCGCCGAGGCCGACCGGTTGCGCCAGGCGATGAGCTCGAAGCGCTCCGCCGAGCGCATGGAGCAGCTGCGGGGCCGCCTCTACGCCGGCATGGCCGAGCGCGGCGTGGACGGCCGCACCGCCGACGAGCTCTACGCCAAGCTGGCCGCCTTCGCCGACTTCGGCTTCCCCGAGAGCCACGCGACCTCGTTCGCCTACCTGGTCTATGCCAGCGCCTGGATCAAGCTGCACTACCCGGCCGCGTTCCTCGCCGCCCTGCTGAACGCCCAGCCGATGGGCTTCTACGCGCCGAGCACCCTGGTCGCCGACGCCCGCCGCCACGGCGTGGTCCTGCGCGGCCCCGACGTGAACGCCTCGGCCGCCACCGCCACCCTGGAGCCGGCCGGCGCCGGGGGTCCGGGGGGCTCAAGGAGCGAAGCGAAGCCTGGGCCACAGGAGCGAGCCGCCGATACAGGCGCAGGCGGCCTGCCTGCGGGGCAGTCGGCGGTAGCCCCCCGGTCAACCGTGGGTCCGGGGGTCCGCCTCGGCATCGGTGGCGTCCGCGGCGTCGGTGACGACCTGGCCGACCGGATCGCCGCCGGCCGCCCTTACGCCTCCTTGGAGGACTTGGTCCGCCGCACCGGTGCCGGCCGGGGCCCTCTCGAAGCGCTGGCCACCGCCGGGGCGTTCGCCTGCCTCGGGCTCGACCGCCGGAAGGCGCTCTGGGCGGCCGGCCCGGCGGCCGAGAGCCAGGCCGACCGGCTGCCGGGGGCGGTGGTCGGCGGGCAGGCGCCGACGCTGCCAGGCATGAGCCCGTTCGAGCTGGGCATGGCCGACCTGTGGGCCACCGGCCTGTCTCCGGAGAGCTTCCCCACCCAGTTCGTCCGCGACCGGCTCGACGCCCTCGGGGCGGTGCCCGCCGCCGGCCTGGCCGACGTCGCTCCCGGCAGCCGGGTGCTGGTGGGCGGGCTGGTGACCCATCGCCAGCGCCCGGAGACGGCCAAGGGCGTCACCTTCGTCAACCTGGAGGACGAGACCGGTCTGATCAACGTCATCTGCTCGCCGAGCGTGTGGGCGCGGCACCGCCGGGTGGCCGCAACCGCGGCCGCGCTGCTGGTCCGCGGCCGCCTGGAGCGCGCCGAGGGGGTCACCAACGTGCTCGCCCACGAGCTCCTCCCCATGGACCTGGCCGTGCCGACGAGGTCGCGCGACTTCCGCTGACGGGCATCCACCGGTTTGCGTGGCCACTCGGGCGGTAGCGGGGAAGGACCTGCGAAAGGGGGCGTCATGGACCGCGACGAGGAACAGCGTGAGGTGGTCGAGCGGCAGCGCGAACGCGCCGAGCGGCTGGACGACGACGACACCGGAGTCATCGGCAGCGAGACGGAGGAACCGGGCCCCGGCCGGGACACCACCGGGACCGACCCTGACTACGCCGAGCCGAGCGAGGCGGTGGCCATGTCCGAGGAGGACCCGGCACGCACCCGACTGGGCGCCCACGAGGTCGGCGGCGAGCCGATCGGCGCCGTACCGCCCGACCTGGACGAGGACCGGCCCGAGGACCGCCGCTGACCTTGACGGTGGCACCGGCCTCGGCGCCGCCGGGGACCCGCCCCCGACCGAGGGCTCAGCCGGTCGTCCGGCGGTGCAGCAGGTGGCGGAGGGCCGGCTCCAGCCGCGGCCAGGCGAAGGTGTAGCCGCCCGCCAAGGTGGCCTCCGGGAGTGCCCGGATGCTGGCGAACAGCAGCTCGTCGGCGATCTCGCCGACGGCGAGCCTGGGAGCGAAGCGGGGCACCGGCACCAGCGCCGGGCGGCCGACCACCCGCGCCAGGGTGGCGGTGTACTCCGCGTTGCTCACCGGGTTGGGCGCGGTCGCGTTGAGCGGGCCCTCCACGCCCTCGTCCACCACCGCGTGGCGCATGATCCCGACCAGGTCGTCGAGGGAGATCCAGCTCCACCACTGCCGCCCAGGCCCGAGGCGGCCGCCGAGGCCCAGCTTGAACAGGCGGGCCTGCACGCGCAGGGCCCCGCCCTGCGTGGCCTGCACCACGCCGGTGCGCACGTGCACCACGCGCAGGCCGGCGTCCCTCGCCGGGTCGGCGGCCGCCTCCCAGTCCCGGCAGACCCCGGCAAGGAAGCCCTGGCCGGGGTCGCTGGCCTCGGTCAGCCGCTCGTCGCCGCGGTCGCCGTAGAAGTGGATGCCAGAGGAGCTGACCAGCACCCGTGGCCCGGAGCTCAGGCCCGCCATGGTCTCGGCCAGCAGCCGCGTGCCGGCCACGCGGCTCTGGTGGATCTCCCGCTTGACCTTGGCGGTCCAGCGGGGCGCCCCGATGCTCCGGCCGGCCAGGTGCACGACCGCGTCGGCCTCAGCCAGGGCGACCTTGTCCAGCGACCCGGCGGCGGGGTCCCAGTGGGCCACATCCGGTCCAGACGCGGTACGGCTGAAGCGGGTGACGACGTGGCCGTCACGGCGCAGCAGCGGCACCAGGACGGACCCGATCAGTCCGGTCGCGCCGGTGACGACGACGTGCATGCGCTGACCTCGCTTGGGAGCAGACCTACAACCACGGCAACCGACCCGCGCCGGCTGCCCGGGTCGAGGCCCCGGGCAGCCCAGGCGGGGATCCCGACGTCATACCCGCTGGACGCGGAGGCTACCGCCCGCGGCATGGCCGTCTCGTGCTCCCGGACCGGCCTGGTTCGCCGCGTGGCCGCGTGCGGCCCTTACGGCAGCCGGGAGGTGCCCAGCCAGAAGCCCTTGATGGAGCGGATCGCGGCCTGGAACTCGTCCAGATCGAGCGGTTTGACCACGTACGAGTTGGCGTGCAACTCGTACGCCTGCAGGATGTCGGAACGCGCCGTCGAGGTGGTGAGCACCACCACCGGGATGGTCCCAAGGTCGGCATCGCGCTTGAGCTCTTCGAGGACGTCCCTGCCGTTCATGCGGGGGAGATTCAGGTCGAGCAGCACCATCGAGGGACGCGGCGCATGGCGGTGAGGATCCTCGCGGCGCAGGAACGCCAAGGCCTCCTCGCCGTCGCGGGCCACGTGCATCCGGCCGGTGACGCCTTCCTCCTGGAGCGCCTCGATGGTCAGGCGGACATCGGCCGGGTTGTCCTCCACCAGCAGGATATCGGCGGGATCGTGGTGGTTGCCGATCAGGGTCGAGCCGGCCGG
This sequence comes from Actinomycetota bacterium, assembly GCA_035535495.1. Taxonomy (GTDB): domain Bacteria; phylum Actinomycetota; class CALGFH01; order CALGFH01; family CALGFH01; genus DASUZB01. The sequence continues at coordinate 14,101 of DATLQA010000031.1, forward strand.
CCAGGGTAGGCGAGCGACTTCCATGGCCCTACTGTCGGTCCTCCGAGCCGGCTGCTGAAGCGCCCTCGGCGCCGAACCTCGGTGCGAGCCAGGGTTGGCTCGCGCGCGCGGCCGAGGCCGACCGCGCCGTCAGGGCCGCGAACGATGCCTCCCCAGGGCCGGAGCGGGCCGCGCCCGCGCGCAGCGCGAGGCGCCAGGGGCGGCTGGGGCTGTCCAGCGCCGCCAGGGCGTCCTGGAACCGGGCCAGGACGGCACGGTCGTCGCCGTCGTGGAGGAACAGCACCACCAGCTCGCACGGGCCGAGCCGGGCGAGCACGTCCGCCGCCCTGAAGGTCCGCCGCATGACCCGGGCCACCGCGGCCAGGGCCAGTTCCCGCTCGGGCCGGTCGGGTGCCTCCTCGGCGCCAGGCGCGGCCTCCACCGTGAGGCGCAGCAGGGTGGCGTCCTGCCCGTTCCGCCCGGCCAGGGCGAGCAGGTACGGGCCGATCGCGGCGAGGGTCTGGGCGGTGAGCAGCCCGGTCGCCTGGTCGAGCAGGGCGAGCCGTCGCACCTCGGCGATCAGGCGGGCCTCGGCCACGGCGTGGCGCAGCACGCGGGCGGTCCCCTCGGCGTCGAACGGCTCGGTGACCAGGTGGTCGCGGGCGCCTTCGGCGACCGCGTGGGCGGCCGCCTCGTCTCCGGCGGGAGCGAGCACCAGCACGGGAAGCCCGGCGGCATGCTCGCCGAGCGACCGGTAGGCGGCCAGGCCGGTGGCGTCGGGCAGGAACAGGTCGAGCAGGACCAGATCGGTCTGGTCCTCGCCGAGCAGGACGAGCGCATCGGTCAGCCGCCCGGTGTCGCGCAGCCCCACGCCGGCGGGCAGCCCGGCCCGCAGGCGTTCCCTGGTGGCGGCGTCGCCGCTCACCAGGAGCACCCGCAGGGCCTCCGCGGTCTCGTCCACGCCCCTCCTCGTCGCCCAGCCGGCACCGTGTGGTCGTGCATCAACTATCGGGAGGCGTCGGGCGGGGTTTGAGCGCTGCCGTCCCGGTCAGTGGTGCTGGCAGGTGGGGCAGAAGGTGGTGCCGCGGCCGCCCAGCACGATGCGCCGCATGGGGGTGCCGCAGCGCGGGCAGGGCCGGCCCGCCTGACCGTAGGCGACCAGGAAGCCGGCGTAGCGGCCGCTTTCCCCGTTGACCATGCGGTAGTCCCGGAAGGTGGTGCCCTCCCGGTCGACGGCGGCGGCGAGCACCTCGCGGATGGTGCCGTGGAGGGCGTACGCCCTGGTCCGCCCGACCCGCCGTGAGGCGGGGTGGATGCGTGCCAGCCACAGCGCCTCGTCGGCGTAGATGTTGCCCACCCCGGCCACGGGGCGCTGCGACAGCAGGAACGGCTTGACCGGAGAGCGGGTCGCGGCCAGGGCGAGGGCGAAGCTCGCCGGGTCGAAGTCGTCCGAGAGCGGCTCCGGCCCGAGCCGGGCCAGGCTCGGCAGCACTCCGTCGTACGCGCCGGCCTCGACCACCGCCAGGCCGCCGAAGCGGCGCGGGTCGCGGAAGACCAGCTCGCGGCCGTCGTCAAGGGTGAGGCGGGCACGGCTGTACGGGTCGGCCGGGCCGAAGTGCAGCGAGCCGGTCATGCCGAGGTGGAGCACCAGCTCGAGGCCGCGGTCGAGCGGGCAGATCAGGAATTTGCCGCGCCGGCCGACACACCGCACCAGGCGGTCGGCGAGCCGCTCCGGAGCGTGGAACCGGCGCTGTGGGTCGGTCCACACCCGCAGCACCCGGCGGCCGCGCAGCTCAGGGTCGAGCTGCCGGCGGACCGACTCGACCTCGGGCAGCTCGGGCATGTTGGCGCCAGCGTAGCGCCGACGGCCCACGAAGCGGCGGGCCGGGAGGTCCGGGGACGCCAGGCCGCGCCGGTCAGGTTGTAGATCGGCCGCGGGTGGGATCAATCGGGACTCACCGGCCAGGCCGGACGCCGCGGCGATCGGGCGGGCCGAAGGGTTCCAGGTCCGGCGCGGATGGGCTACGGTCACAGCCATGATGTGGACGGTCGCGCGGCGGACAACAGCCCTGGTCTCGATGGCGGTGGCCGTCCCGCTCCTGCTGCTCTGCCTCGCGGGTCCGGCGCGGTCGTCCAGTCCGATGGCCGCGCCGCGGCTCGGCCTGATCGGCCTGCCAGGCACGGAGCAGGCGGTGCTGCGCGACCGTTCCCCGCTCTTCCTGCTCGTCTCGGTACGGCGTGACGACCAGAGCCGGATCGGCCCGGCCGCCCTCGGCCGGCTCGACGCGGTGCCCGGCGGTGCCGCGCTCCGCGCCCTGGCCCGCCTGGCGTTCGCCGCCGGTCCAGGCAGAGCCGCCCGGACCGTCGCGGCCGAGCCGCGGGCGCCGCCGGCGCGCTGAGCGCGACCGGGACCCATCCCCTCCCGCCTGACGCCCATGCCCGTCGCCTGACGCGTGGGTTGGGGCAGAGGAGCGCTCGCATGAACGTTCGTCTCGAAGATCCCGACATCGGGACCGGCCGGGCCGTCCGGATCCTGGCCGCCGCCGCCGTGATCGTCGCCGCCGTCGGGCTGCTGGTGCTGGTGCGCGCCGCGGTCGGCGGCGTACCGGACCACCGCACCGTGCACCTCGACAACCAGACCGGCCTCCAGCTCAGGGTCGACGTGCTGGACGCCTCCGGCACCCTGGTGGCGCTCGGCACCGCCCAGCCGCGCTCGGCGACCACCATCACCGAGGCCGTCGACGTCGGCCAGCACTGGACGTTCGTGGCCACCTACGGTGGGCGCGAGGTGTACCGCGGGACGCTCGCCCGCAACGAGCTGGCCGTGCGGGGCTGGACGCTGCGCATCCCCGCCTCGGCAACCGCCGAGCTGGAACAGGCCGGCTACCGGTAATGCGAGAAGAGCCGGAGCCGACCACCGGGAGCGGACCCGACCTGGAGCTCGTCGAGCACCAGGCGGCCAGGTCCAGGCGCTACCAGTCGCTGGGCTACCGGACCAAGCGGGTACTGCTCGGCCCGGCGCTCAGCACGGCGCAGCTCGTCCACGAGCGGATCAGCAAGCGGGTCGCGCTGGCCGTGTTCTCGTCGGACCCGATCTCGTCCACCGCCTACGCGACCGAGGAGATGCTGCTCGTCCTGATCGCCGCGGGCGGGGCCGCGATCGGGCTGGCGTTGCCGCTGGCCGCGGGCGTCGCGATGCTGCTGCTGATCTTGGTGCTGTCCTACCGGCAGGTGATCGCCGCCTACCCGCAGGGCGGCGGCGCCTACATGGTGACCAGGGACAACCTCGGCAACCTCATGGCCTCGGTATGCGCCTCCGCGTTGCTGGTCGACTACGTGCTCACCGTCGCGGTGAGCGTGTCGGCCGGCACCGCCGCGCTGGCGTCGGCCGTCGAGCCGCTGCGGGACTACCGGGTGGCGATCTCCGCCGCCTTCATCCTGGTGCTGCTGTTGGGGAACCTCCGCGGCGTCCGCGAGTCCGGCCGCATCTTCGCCGTCCCCACCTACGTGTACATCGCCAGCCTCGGCGGGGTCATCTGCTACGGCTCCTACCGGGTGCTCTCCGGCCTCGGACCGATCCAGTACACGCCCGAGCAGACCTCCGAGCTGGCCGGTGCCGGCGGCCAGCTGGCGGCGGTCTCGCTCTTCCTGCTCCTCCACGCCTTCGCGGCCGGAACCACCGCCCTCACCGGGGTGGAGGCGATCGCCGACGGGGTGCCCGCCTTCCGCAAGCCGGAGGCCCGCAACGCCCAGCGGACCCTGGTCGCGATGGCGCTGATCATGGCGTTCCTGTTCCTGGGGGTCACCTTCCTGGCGATCCAGCTCGGTGCGCGACCGTTCGAGGGCGGCCACCCCACCCTGGTCGCCCAGATCGCCGAGCACGTCCTCGGCAGTGGCATCGGCAGGGCCCTGTTCGTGTTCGTCCAGATCTCCACCCTGTTCATCCTGGTCCTGGCGGCCAACACCGCGTTCAGCGGCTTCCCGGTGCTCGCCTCGTTCGCGGCCAAGGACGCGCTCATGCCCCGCCAGCTCCGCAAGCGCGGCCACCGGCTGGTGTACTCCAACGGCGTCATCGCGCTCGCCGGCGGGGCGCTGTTCCTGGTGCTCGCGTTCCGCGCCGACGTCCACGCGCTCATCCCCCTGTACGCCATCGGGGTGGTCACCTCGTTCACCCTGGCCCAGGCCGGGATGACCCGGCGCCACCTGCAGCTCAGGCAGCCGGGCTGGCGCAAGGGCCTGGTGATCAACGGCTTCGGCGCCACCGTCACCCTGGTCGTCCTGGTGGTCATCACGGTGACGAAGTTCACCCACGGTGCCTGGATGGTGGTGGTCGCCGTCCCGGTGCTGGTCTGGCTGCTCCGCCGCACGCAGCGCGCCTACGGCTCCGAGATCGCCGAGCTGAAGGTCGAGGCGACCCAGCGGCTGGCGCCGCCGAAGCCGCGCCACGAAGTGGTGGTGCTGATCGAGGACCTCGACCAGGCCGCCCTGGCGGCGCTGCAGTACGCCAGGCAGCTCAACCCGCTGCACCTGATCGCGCTGCACGTGGCCGTCGATCCGGACCGGGCCCGCGAGCTGTGCGCCCTCTGGACCCGCGTCCGGATCCCGGTCCCGCTCGAGGTGGTCGACGCGCCAGGTCGCAACCTACTCGCCACCGCCAGGGCGGCGGTCGAGGAGCTGGTCCGGTCCGACACCGAGGTCACCGTGGTCGTCCCCAAGCGCAGCTTCACCGGCTTCTGGCGCCGGCTGCTGCATGACAACTCCTCGGCCGGGCTGTTCAAGGCGCTCGGCAGCCTCGACGGCGTCAACGTGACCATCGTGCCGTTCCGGCTCGGCCGGCGGGCCCGGCTGCGCCTGGTCCGGTCCGAGGCCTGACCGGGCGCCGCGCCTCAGGAGCGCGCGCCGGTCCCCAGCGCGTCGGCGACCCTGGCAAGGTCGGCCACGAAGCCCTTGTAGGCCTGCTTGCGGGCCTCGTCGTCGGGGGCGCGGAGGATCGACGACGGGTGCACGGTGGCGGTCACCTTGGGCGCCAGCGGGGAGGAGACCCACTCGCCCCGCTGCTGGCTCACCCGGAACCCGGCGCCGAGCAGGGCCTGGGCGGCGGTGGCGCCGAGGCAGACCAGCACCTCGGGCCGGACCACGGCCAGCTCGGCGTCGAGCCACGGCCGGCAGGCGTGGATCTCGCCGGCGTTCGGCTTCTTGTGCAGGCGGACCTTGCCCCGGCGCTCGAACTTGAAGTGCTTGACCACGTTGGTCACGTACGCCTGGCTCCGGTCGATCCCGGCCTCCTCGAGGGCCCGGTCGAGCAGCCGCCCCGCCGGTCCGACGAACGGGCGGCCGGCCTCGTCCTCGCCGTCACCGGGCACCTCGCCGACCAGCATCACCGCGCCGGCGGCGCCCTCCCCGAAGACCGTCTGGGTGGCGTCGCGCCACAGGTCGCAGCCCTTGCAGCCGGCGGCCGCCTCGCGCAGCTTCTCCAGGTCGGGATCGTCGGGGATGAGCTGATGGACCGGGCTCGGGGCCTTGGTGCGGGGTGCCATGGTCGCCTCGGCGGGGTCGGCTTCGCGCCGGCCGTCACCGGCGTCCGTGCTCGCCCAGGTACCACTCGCCGCCGGCTGCCAAACCGCGGCGCGCCGGCTGGCGGGTCTGCCCGAATTTGCCGGATCAGAGCGTTGCGCTGAGATGTTTGTTAGGTTCGAGCATCCCGTCTGGATCAGGAGGTGTCCGTGCCCGAGCACGAGGAAGGCTCACCACTGCGCATCGCGATCGTGGCACCACCCTGGTACGCGATCCCACCGCAGGGCTATGGCGGCATCGAGTCGATGGTCTACTGGCTCGCCGAGGGGCTGCACGCCAGGGGCCACGACGTCACCGTCATCGGCGCGGGGCCGCGCGGCACCACCGCAGGCTTCCTGGCGACCGTCGAGGTGCCGCCGAGCGAGCGCATCGGGCAGGTGCTTCCCGAGGTGACCCACGCGCTGCACGCCGCCGACCTCCTCGACGACCTGCAGCTCGAGGCGCCCATCGACGTGATCCACGACCACTGCGCCGCCTCCGTGCTCCGTGCCGCCCGCCACCCCGCCCCCACGGTGGTGACCGCGCACGGGCCGGTCGACGGCGAGATGCTCGACTACTACCGGCACGTCGGTCCGGGCGTGGCGCTGGTGGCCGTGGCCGAGTTCCAGCGGCGGCTGGCCCCCTCGCTGCCGTGGGTCGGCACGGTGCACAACGCCACCCCGGCCGACGCCTACCCGTTCGAGTCCTCCAAGGACGACTTCTGCCTGTTCCTCGGGCGGATGAGCCCGGAGAAAGCCCCCGACCTGGCGATCCGGGCGGCGCGCGCGGCCGGCCGGCGGATCCTGGTCGCCGGCAAGTGCACCGAGCCGGTCGAGCGGGAGTTCTTCGACGCCCGCGTCCGCCCGCTGCTCGGCCCGGACGCCGAGTGGGTGGGGGAGGCCGACACCGAGCAGAAGGCCGACCTGCTGAGCCGGGCCCGCTGCCTGGTCTTCCCGGTGCAGTGGAACGAGCCCTTCGGGCTGGTGATGGTGGAGGCGATGGCCTGCGGCACGCCGGTGGTGGCGCTCCGCGCCGGCGCGGTGCCCGAGGTGGTCGACCACGGGGTCACCGGGTTCGTCTGCGACCAGGTGACCGAGCTGCCAGAGGCGATCGAGCGGGTCGACGAGCTGGAGCCGAAGGCCTGCCGCCAGCGGGTGCTCGACCACTTCGACGTGGCCCAGATGGCCGAGCGCTACGAGGAGGTCTTCCGCCTGGCGGTCCACCGGCGCTGAGCCGGCGGCGCCGATGGTGCCCGGGCTAGTCCTGGTCGGGATCCTCGATGCCGGTGAGCGCCGCCTCGACCAGGTCGGAGCCGGGTCCGACCACCCGTCCCTCCAGCCCGGAGGTGAGCAGCAGCAGGGCGAGCAGACCGATGGGGAAGAGCGCGACGAGCGCGAGCATGGTCACCGACACGAAGGGAAGCCTCCTCGGCTGGAGTGGTCTCGACCAGTCTTCCAGGTCTATCGGAGCCACCGCGGGACGTCTGGATCGTCGTTATGGTTTCGTTCCCAACTGCGCCGGGTGGCGTCGGGCTTGCTAGTGTCAGGGCATGGCCGGGTTCGACCTCCACACCCATTCCACCTGCTCCGACGGCACCCTCGAGCCGGAGGAGGTGGTGGCGCTCGCCGCCGGGCGGGACCTCGCCGGCATCGCCCTCACCGACCACGACACCGTCGCCGGGGTCGAGCGGGCCAGGGCCGCCGGGCGCGCCAGCGGGCTCGAGGTCCTGACCGGCTGCGAGCTCTCGGCCGAGCACCAGGGCAACCCGGTGCACGTGCTCGCCTACGCCTTCGACCCGGCGGAGCCGGTGTTCGCCGCCAAGCTGGCCTGGATCCGCGACGGGCGGGTCGACCGCGCCCGCCAGATGGTCGAGCGGCTGCGCGAGCTGGGCGCGCCCGTCGAGTGGGCCCGCGTGCGCGAGCTGGCCGGCGCGGCCACGGTCGGCCGCCCGCACATCGCGCGGGCGATGGTGGAGGCCGGCGTGGTCGGGACCGTTGCCGCCGCCTTCACCTCGGAGTGGATCGGCAACGACGGCCGCGCCTACGTGTCCAAGGCGGCCGCCACCCCGGTCGAAGCGGTGGAGCTGATCCGGGGCGCCGGCGGGGTGGCGGTGCTCGCCCATCCCTCGCTGCACGCCGGCGCCGGCGCGGTGCCCGAGCCGGTCATCAGGGCGATGGCCGCCGCCGGCCTGGCCGGGCTCGAGATCGACCACCCCGACCAGCCGCCCGCCGACCGCGCCCGCTGGCGTGAGCTCGCGGCCGGGCTGGGCCTGCTGGGCACCGGCGCCTCCGACTGCCACGGCGCGCTGTTCGGCTACCGCATGGGTGTCTGCCGCACGCCCGAGGCGACGGTCGAGGCCCTCCTGGGTCGTGCCGGCAGGTGAACGGGCTGCCGCTGGACACCTTCTTCGCCGCCAAGAGCTTCGTCACCCTGCTGGTGATCATCGACCCGGTCGGCAGCGTGCCGCTGTTCCTCACCATGACCAGGGACTACGAAGCGGCTTCCCGCAACCGGGCGGCCTGGCAGGCGGTCGCGGTGGCGGCGCTGATCATCGCGGTGTTCGCCCTGTTCGGGCAGCAGATCCTCACCTACCTGGGCATCACCGTGGCCAGCCTGCAGGCTGCGGGCGGGCTGCTGCTCCTGGTGATCGCGCTCGACCTGCTCAGGGGCGAGGTCGCCGGCCTGTCCGGCGAGAGCCGGGTCAACATCGCTTTCGTGCCGCTCGGCACGCCGCTGCTGGCGGGGCCGGGCGCGATCGCCGCGATCATGGTCTTCATCCGCCAGGCCGACGGCCTCGACCAGCGGCTCGGAGTCGCCGTCGGGCTTGCCGGGGTGCTGGTGGTGCTCTGGCTGACCCTGCGCTTCGCCGGGCTGCTCCAGCGGGTGCTCCGCCAGGCGGGCATCGAGCTGATCACCCGCATCTCCGGGCTGCTGCTGACCGCGATCGCGGTGCAGCTGGTGGTCGACGCGGTGCGGGAGTTCATCCGGGCAGGCCCCTGACCTCCCGTCCACCGGCGGCCCCGCCTATGGGGTTTGGCCCGGTTGTCCGATAGGTGGCGTAGTCTCGGGGCATGGACGGTGTCGAGCAGCAGGCCCTGCCTGGCGTTGACGCACGCAGGGCGGCGGTGCTGTCGCCGTCGGCCCTGGCCCGCTACCGGCTCTGCCCCCGCCTGTACCGCTTCCTCCACGTCGACGGGCTGTGGCACATGTCCCGCATCGGCGCCGGCCAGTCGTTCGGTACCAGCATCCACGCGGCGCTCAGGGAGTTCTTCCGCCAGCCGGTCGCCGACCGCTCGCTGAACGGGCTGCTCACGCTCTTCCGCCGCTACTGGGTGCGCGAGGGGTACGGCAGCAAGCAGGAGCGGGACAAGGAGAAGGCCCGCGGGCTCGAGGTGCTGCGCGGCTGGTACGAGCGGGCCGACACCAGGGTGGTGCCCTACGCCACCGAAGTCGGCCTCCAGGCCGTCTACGGCGACGTGGTGCTCAAGGGACGCCTCGACCGGATCGATCCTGGCGAAGAGAACACGGTGGTGATCGTCGACTACAAGACGGCGAAACGGCCGACCAGCCAGGCCAAGGCCGACGAGGACGTGGCGCTCACGGTGTACGCCTCGCTGGCCGAGCGCCGCCTGGGCAGGCCGGTCGCCCGTCTGGTGCTCGACTACGTGGCCGCGGGAACGGAGGTGGTGACCGAGCGACCACCGGAGGTGCTGGCCGAGCGCATGGCGGACGTGCTCGCCTCGGGCAGGGCGTTGCGTGAGGACGAGGAGTTCGCGCCGCGCACCGGACCCTGGTGCAAAGGGTGCGACCTGCTCAGCCTCTGCCCCGAGGGGCAGGCCGAGGCAGGCTCGCCGCCAGCCCAGTTGGACTGATTCGCATCGCTCGTTGTATCACCGGGTGGGCACCGAACGCGGGGAGGGACGCCCGGGTGACCCGAGGGTTGGGGGGAAGAGAACTTGCAGGAACCGACGTCGACGAACGAGAAGCGCCCGACAGCGCACCTGCTGCTGCCCTGTCGCAGTGAATCCGTGCCGACGGTGCGGGCGCTCCTCTCGCGGGACCTGAAGCGCTGGGAGGTCCCCGAGGACGACGCCGACGGGATCCTGCTCGCCACCGGTGAGGCGGTCACCAACGCCGTGGTGCACGGCTCGTGGGGCAAGCACGATTCGGCCATGGTGGTCCGCTGGTCGCTGGTCGGCCGGATGTTCACCTTCTCGGTCCTGGACCGCGGGCCGGGGTTCGACGGCTCGGGGGCGGCCATGTCCCGCCGCGTCCACCCCTCGCAGAACCGGGGTCGCGGCCTGTACATCATGCACGTGCTGATGGACCGGGTGGTGGTCGACTCGGGCCTGTCGGGCACCCGGATCCTGCTCGAGAAGCAGATCGACGCGTCTCCGGCGGTGTGATCCGGAGTCGACGAGCCGGCGCGGACGGGGACACGGTCCGCGCTCAGGCTCGTCTCGTCATCCTGACTCTTGGCCCGTGGCCGCCGCCCTCACGGTCCGGCGGCGACCCCTGCGCGTTGGTACGTGCCCGCCTACTGCGATTCGGCGTGTGGCTCCTCCGCCGTCGGCCACATGCGCAGCTCGTCGGCGAGGGCGCGGATCTCGTTGTCCGGGTAGCGGCGGTGGCCACCGAGGGTCCGCAGGAACGGGAGCTTGCCCTCCTGCGCCCAGCGGGACACCGTCTTCGGGGAGACGTGCAGCAACCCCGCGACCTCGGAGGTCCGCAGGTACGTCGGCCTGCTCGTCCGGCTCATGGTCGTGACACCCCTTCACAGTGAAGGTCCTAAACAGGACATTACTGTTGTCCCCGACGGGACACTACCGGTTTGCTGGGAACGTACTGAATAGGCTGTTCTACCTAGTAGAGTACATCCACGCTCTCTACCAGCGACAATGCAGCGGCACCTGCCTTGGTGAATTCCGACAAAAGCTCAGAAAGCGCATGTTCCCAGCGAGCCGCCGTCATCCCGGTGGCGAGCCGGCCGACCGGCGGGCGCGCGCTGGAAAACTGCCGGGGCGGCCGTATCCAACCGCGCGACTGGGACGCCTGGAGCACATAGCAGCGGCACCGCGATCTCCGGGGGGTCTCTCGGCAGAACGGCGGCACTCTCGGGGGAGGTGTGGCCAGACCGTCGGGAGCAGGTCGCGGTGCCGCGCCCTTCCTGTCCCTCCGGGGCTCGGTCCAGACCTCTCCCTCCGGCTACGCTTCGCTCGCTGACGACACGAGCGACGCGGAGGCGAGTCAGGTGGGAGCACTCGACGGCAAGGTGATCGTCGTCACCGGCGCCGGCCAGGGCATCGGGCGCGAGGAAGCCCTGGCGGTGGCCGGGGAGGGCGCCAGCGTGGTGGTGGACGACCTGCGCAGTGCCGAGGCGGTGGCGGCGGAGATCCGCGCCGGCGGCGGCCAGGCCGTCGCGACCGACCTGGACGTGGCCGACTTCGACGCCGCCGGCCGGCTGGTGGCCCTGGCGGTCGGGCAGTTCGGCGGCCTGGACGGGCTGGTCAACAACGCCGGCGTGGTCCGCGACCGCATGGTGTTCAACCTCGGCCCCGACGAGTTCGACCTGGTCGTGCGCGTCAACCTCGGCGCCACCTTCGCCACCACCAGGCACGCCGCCGCCTGGTGGAAGCGGGAGGGACGGCCAGGGGCGATCGTCAACACCACCTCCACCTCAGGCCTGCTCGGCAACCTTGGCCAGTCCAACTACGGCGCCGCCAAGGCGGGGGTAGCCGCGTTCACCACCATCACCGCGCTGGAGCTCGCCAGGTACGGGATCCGCGTGAACGCGATCGCCCCTGGCGCGCGGACCCAGATGACCGAGGGGGCGTTCGGCGACCTCAGCTTCGAGGGCGACTTCGACCCGCTCGATCCGGCCAACGTCGCCCCGGTGGTCACCTGGCTGCTCTCGGACGCCGCCGCCGAGGTCTCCGGCCAGGTCGTCGGCATCACCGGCGGCCTGGTCGAGCTGTACGAGGGCTGGCACGTGGTGGCCAAGCAGGAGACGGCCGGCCGCTGGACGGTCGACGGGCTGGCCGAGGCCGCCCCCCGCCTGTTCGGCGACCGTCCCACCCGCGCCCCATGGCGCCGCTCCAGCCTCCGCGGCGTGATCGAGCAGGCACGCGGCAAGGCGTAGCGCCCAGGCCGACCCGCTCCAAGCCGTGCGGCCCACCGGATCCCGCCGAGGAACCCGATGGGGGGTTCGGGGGGGAGCTGCCTCGGGCTCCCCCCCGAATGAATCAAGCCGCCTGACCGGCCGGCTCGATCTGGCCAGCGGCCAGGGCGTGGCCGAGCACCTCGCCGATGTCGTCGGCCAGGTGGAAGGTGAGCGCCTCGCGCACCTGCTCGGGCACGTCGTCGAGGTCGCCGCCGTTGCGGGCGGGCAGGACGACCTCCTTGAGGCCGGCCCGGTGGGCCGCCAGCACCTTCTGCTTGACCCCGCCGATCGGCAGGACCCTTCCCTGCAGGGTGACCTCGCCGGTCATGCCCACCTCGGACCGCACCGGGCGGCCGCTGAGCAGGCTGACCAGCGCGGTGGTCATGGTCACGCCGGCGCTGGGGCCGTCCTTGGGCACCGCGCCCGCCGGGATGTGCAGGTGGTAGTGGCGCTTGGCGACCTCCTCGGGATCGAGCCCAAGGGCGGCCGCGTGGGCGCGCACGTAGGACAGGGCGATCGTGGCCGACTCCTTCATCACGTCGCCGAGCTGGCCGGTGAGGGTCAGTCCCGGCTCGCCCTCCATCACGCTAGCCTCGATGAACAGCACGTCGCCGCCGGCACCGGTGACCGCGAGGCCGGTGGCGACGCCAGGCACGGCGGTACGGTCGGCCGCCTCGAAGAAGAAGCGGGGCCGGCCGAGGTAGCCGCGGACGTCGTCGGCGTCGATCCGCACCGGGGCGGTGGCCTCGCCGGCCGCCAGCGCGGTGGCCGCCTTGCGGAGCAGCTTGCCGACCTCGCGCTCCAGGTTACGGACGCCCGCCTCGCGGGTGTAGTCGCCGATCACCGCCCGCAGGGCCGCATCGGTCACCTCCACCTCGTCGGTCCGAAGGCCGGCCTGCCCGTACTGGCGCTCGAGCAGGTGGTCGCGGGCGATGGCGAGCTTCTCGTCCTCGGTGTAGCCGTCCAGCCGGACGACCTCCATGCGGTCGAGCAGCGGGCCCGGGATCGTCTCGACCACGTTGGCGGTCGCGATGAACAGCACGTCCGACAGGTCGAGCTCGACCTCCAGATAGTGGTCCCTGAAGGAGTGGTTCTGGGCCGGGTCGAGCACCTCGAGCAGTGCCGAGGACGGGTCGCCGCGCCAGTCCGCACCCACCTTGTCGACCTCGTCGAGCAGGAAGACGGGGTTGGCGGTGCCGGCCTCGGTCAGGGCGCGGGCGATGCGGCCCGGCTGGGCGCCGACATAGGTGCGCCGGTGCCCGCGGATCTCGGCCTCATCGCGGATGCCGCCGAGCGCCACCCGGACGAACGAGCGGCCGAGCGCACGCGCCACCGACTCGCCAAGCGAGGTCTTGCCGACCCCTGGCGGCCCGACCAGCGCGATGATCGCGCCGGCGCCGCGGCCGTCCTTGGCGGTCAGGCCGCGGTCGGCGCGGAGCTTGCGCACCGCCAGGAACTCGACGATGCGGGCCTTGACATCCTCCAGGCCGGTGTGGTCGGCGTCGAGGATGCGACGGGCCTCGGCGACGTCGAGCGAATCCTCGGAGCGCTTGCCCCACGGCAGCTCGATCATGGTGTCCAGCCAGGTGCGGATCCAGCCGTGCTCAGGGCTCTGCTCGCTGGTGCGCTCCAGCCGGTCGATCTCCCGCTCGACGTGGGCCCTGACCTTCTCGGGCATGCCGGCCTCGGCGACCTTGGTGCGATAGGACTCGGTCAGGTCCTCGTCGTCGCCCTCGCCGAGCTCCTTGCGGATCGCGGCGAGCTGCTGCCGCAGCAGGTACTCGCGCTGCGACTTCTCCATGCCCTCGGTGACGTCCTGGCGGATGCGGTCCTTCAGGCTCACGTCGGCGAGCGTCTCGCGTGCCCAGGCGAGCGCCTTCTCCAGGCGCTCCTCCACGTCGACCGTCTCGAGCACCTCAACCTTCTGCTCGAAGGACAGGTCAGGGGAGTAGACGGCGGTGTCGGCCATCTGGCCCGGATCGGTGATGCCGCGGAGCATCTCGGCCACCTGGGCCGCCCCGCGGGCCTCGAGGATGTTCTCGATCACCGCGCGGTACTCGCGCGCCAGCTCCTGGGCGCGAGCGCTCGGCGCCTCGTCGGGCACCCGCTCGACCTCGACCCAGGTGGCCTCGCCGGTGCCGGCCACGCCGCTGCCGATGCGGGCGCGGTGCAGGCCGCGGACGACCACGGCGAGCTGGCCACCTGGCAGTTCGCCGGCGTTCTCGATCTTGCAGACGGTGCCGATGCGGGCGTAGCGGCCCTCGACCTTGGGGACGAGCAGGAGCTGCCGGCCGGCGTCGGCCGCGGCCGTGGCGGCCGCCCGAGCCTCGGGGGTCTCCAGCGTCGCGGTGACGACCATCCCGGGCAGCACCACACCGCTGGTCACGGGGAGCAGAGGGAGGGTCTCGACAGAAAGCTCTGGCATGCGTGTCTCCGTGTCGGAAGGATGAGACGCGCGTTCCAACGCCCCCTCCACAGGCCTTGTTCCTGGCCGCTGGAAAATATTGAGGATGGCAAGGAACAGGAAGCGCGCCGGCCGGGGAAGGCCACCGAGCGTTTGAACAGCGGCTCGGCGCTAGGCGCCGAGGTGGTGGGCGATCTCGCCCAGGGTGTGCTGGTCGACCGTGCCGACCAGGCACGAGACGACGTCACCGGTCTTGAACCAGACGCTGCCGGTCTCGCCCCACTGGGCGGTGACCGTGCCGTCCTCGTAGGAGACCGGGGAACCCCTGGTCGGGTGGGGGAGCTCGCCGCGCCAGCGCATCAGGGTCACCCGCCGGCCCTCGTCGTCGCGGTACTCGGCCACCGTCGCCAGGTGGTTGGCGAGCACGCGCCCGTCCCAGCCGACCGACTTCAGGCCGAAGCCGCCCAGGTCGGGCGGGCGCGCGGCCGCCCCGAGCACCATCGTCAGTCGCGCGGCGGTCTGCTCGCTCGGCTGGCTGGAGGCGGTCACCGACTCGAGGCGGTAGAGCTTCCAGGCGGCCTGGATCGGGCTGGACCGGTCGGGCGCCGGCACCAGCAGCACCGTCATCGCCAGCACGACCGCGGCGAGCCCGGACGACCCGGCCAGGACGAGCCAGTGCCGCCGCCGGCCACCGGTGCGGTGGTGGCGCATCCGCCCGCCGGCGGCGCCGGGCCGGCGCGCGCGGACCATGGTCCTGCGGGCCGCCTCGGAGCGGACCGCGGCGAGCACCGCGGTCTGCGCGGCGGCGGGCATCTCCACCATCGAGGACCGGAGCAGTGCGGTGAGCTGCCGGTCGCGCAGGGTACTGGCCGCGCAGCGGTCGCAACGGGCCACGTGGGCGCGCGCCTGGGTGGCGTCTTCGGCTTCCAGCTCACCCAGGCTGAACGCGGTGAGCTGCGCCTCGAACTCCTCACAGGTCATCGGCGCGCACCCTTCCAAGCTCACGGAGCAGCATCGCCTCCAGCCGGCGGCGGGCGCGGTGGAGCCGCGACAGCACCGTGCCGCGGGGCACGCCCAGCGCGGTGGCGGCCTCCGCGCAGGTCAAGCCGTGGATGTCGACCAGCGTGACGGTCACCCGGAACTCCTCGGGGAGCTGGGAGACGGCGTGGCGGACAGCCTGCCGATCGGCCATGCGCACCGCCACCTCCTCGGGGCCCGGTTCGCCGCTCGGGACCTCGAGGGCGGGCTCGCCGTCACGGCCGTCCAGGGAGACCAGCGGCATGCGCCGCCAGCGGCGGTACTCGGTGCAGAACAGGTTGTACTGGATGCGGAGAAGCCACGCCTTGCAGTTGGTGCCCGGTTCGAAGGAGGCGAACGCCCGCCATGCCCGCAGGAACGTCTCCTGGGTCAGGTCCTGCGCGGATGTCGGGTCGGCGGTGAGCCGAAGCGCCGCGTCATAGCACGCGTTCATAAAGGGAACCGCGGTTTCCTCGAAGCTGGTCGGCTGACCCAAACCGCGATCCTTCCTGAACTCGGTCGAGCCGGACACGCCCTCTCCTCATCGATGAGAACTACACCGCGGCTGGGCTGATTCCCGCGATTCCACGCCGTCGCTGGTCAGCAGGCATGCCGACGGCGCTCGGCAGACGAGGCGGTGGTCCGGTCCCTGCGGGCCCGAAGGCCCCGAGGACAAAACGGTAGCCCCCCGATCATCGGGGGGCTAGTGGTGATCTGTCCGGTGGCTGCCGGCAATCAGGCGCCGGCAGCGGCCGACGGGCTCGAGGAGGGCCGCGAGACCGGCTTCGGGCTGGCCACCCGGCGCCGGCGCCGGCGGCGCCTGGCCGCAGGCTTGGCGGGGTGCTCAGGAGCCGCGGCGGTGGGCTGCGGCGGGCGCGAGGCCGTGCGGCCGGCGGCCGCCTCCTCCTTGCTGGGCAGGTCGAACAGGTCGACCAGGAGCTGGCTGGTGGAGTAGACCTCGTGCATCGGCTCGCCGGCCAGGTCGAGGCGGCGCCGGATCAGCTCCGCCGTGTCCAGCTCGTTCCAGGCCGCGAAGGTGATCGCTACCCCGGCCGCGCCGGCCCGGCCGGTCCGGCCGATGCGGTGGATGTAGGCGCGTTCGTCTTCGGGCGTGTCGTAGTTGATCACGTGCGACAGGCCGGCGATGTCCAGCCCGCGGGCGGCCACGTCGGTGCAGACCAGCACGTCCAGCTTGCCCTTGCGGAAGGCGCGCATGATCTTCTCGCGGGTCACCTGGGGCAGGTCGCCGTGGAGCGCGCCGGCCCGGTAGCCGGCCTCGAGCAGGCCCTTGATGGTGCGGTCGACGCCCCGCTTGGTGCGGCGGAACACCGCCACCCGGTCGCGCGCCGGCGCGTCGAGGATGCGGCAGAGCACCTGGAAGCGGTCGAGCGGGTGGATCTGGAAGAAGTACTGCTTGGTGGCCGGGACGGTGGCGTCCTGGCCGGCCTCGGCGTGCAGGAAGGTGGGCCGCTTGGCGTAGCGCCGCGCCAGCGCGACCACGGCCGCCGGCATGGTGGCCGAGAACAGCATGGTCTGCCGGTGGTCGGGGGTGGCCCGGATGATCGCCTCGACGTCGGGCAGGAAGCCCAGGTCGAGCATCTCGTCGGCCTCGTCGAGCACCAGGATGCGGACGCCGGAGAGGTCGAGGTTGCGCTGGCGCAGGTGGTCGAGCAGGCGCCCGGGGGTGCCGACCACCACCTGGGGGCCCTCGCTGAGGGCGACGATCTGAGGGCCGAGCGGCCGCCCGCCCACGACCGAGACCACCCGCACGCCGCTGTCGCGGCCGGCCGCCTCGAGGTCGCCGGCCACCTGCAGGCAGAGCTCGCGGGTGGGGACCACCACCAGGGCCTGGACGCTCAGCTCGTCGGCGTCGACGCCCTGGACGATCGGGATGCCGAAGGCGAGGGTCTTGCCGGTGCCGGTGCGCGCCTGGCCGATGAGGTCGACGCCGGCGAGCGCCAGGGGCAGGCAGAGGGTCTGGATGGGGAAGGGGTGCTCGATGCCGACCCGTGCCATTGAGGTGAGCGTCGCGGGGGTGACGCCAAGGTCGGCGAAGCTTCGTTCCGGGACTTCGGGGACAGCGGTGGGCGAGGTGATGGCGCTCAGACTCAATGAGCCTCCGGTCGTGGGATGATGCTGCGTGCGCGGCCGCTCCGGTGATATCGGGCAAGCCGACGCCGTTCGACCACTCACTGTAGCAGACCCAGCGCCGCGCGTCCCGGAAGCAGGTCAAGAGCTGATGGGCGGATCCCTGCGGTAGGCTCGGCGCGACCCCGATCGCCCACCGGGCCTCGCCGGCCTGGGATCGTCGAGGAGGTAGCGGTGGCCAGTCCGGCCGAGGTGTTCGAGGAGCTGCGCGAGGCCCATGCCAAGGCGGACGCGGACAGGGCGGCCGCCCTGTACGCGCCCGACGCGGTGCTCTACGGGCCGGACAACGCCGCGCACCGGGGCCGCGACGAGATCCGCAACCACCTGGCCTCGTACTTCGCCAACCGGGGGCCGGTCGAGGTGACCGTCAAGCGCCAGGTCGCGGACGGGTCGGTGGTGCTCACCGAGTGGACCAGCTCCTACACCCAGGGCGGCCGGCGCTGGTCGGGCACACCGGGCGTGTCGGTCCTCGAGTTCGGCCATCACGGCATCACCTACCAGCGCGACTACCAGTAGCCGCGCCACGGCTCACATCGAGCTGAAGCCGACCCGCCGGTCAGGGTGCTCCTCGCCCACCTCGATGTAGGCGAGCTTCTCGGTCGGGATGCCGACCCGCCGGCCCTTGGTGTCGGTCAGCCAGAGCACCTGCACCTTTCCCGCCACCGCCGCGTCGACCTGCTTGATGACCTCGTCGGCCCCCTGGTCGGTCTCGATGACCAGCTCCTTGGGGCTGTAGATCACGCCGAGCTTGACCTCCATCCCTGCTCCTCTCGTCTTGCCGCAGTGGTGGTGCGCGCCGCGCCCCGGGGGCGGCCGCCGCGCTCGAAGCCGGCCCGAGCGTAGCAGGCCTCGCGACCGTGCCGGCGCTGTCATGGGGCGTTGCTACGGTGGCCCCGACTGGCGTGGCGACGGGAGGCGAGCCGTGGAGTGGGCGGTGCTGGCGGTGGCCGTCGCGGTGGTGGCCGGTGTTGCCGCCGGCCTCTGGGCCGGGCAGCGGCTGCGCGGCGGCGGGCCCGCCGCCGGCGTGTTGCTGGAGCGCCGCCTCGAAGGGATGTCCAACGACCTCGACCGCCGCCTCGCCGCGCTGGACCAGCGGCTGTGGCTCGGTCTCGACTCGGTGCAGCATGCCCAGGCCCAGGCCGCCGACACCGCGGCCGACGTGCGCGAGCGGGTCGCGACCGTGGCCGGCCTGGCCGAGCAGGTGCTCGACCACGCGCGCGAGCTGGGCCAGCTCGGGGACCTGCTGCGCCCGCCCCAGGCCCGCGGCGCCTTCGGGGAGGTGCTGCTCGAGCAGCTCCTCGCCCAGGGCCTGCCCAGCTTCGCCTACCGGACGCAGCACACCTTCCGGTCGGGCGTCCGGGTCGACGCCGTGCTGCTGCTCGGTGAGGCCATGGTCCCGGTGGACGCCAAGTTCCCCCTGGAGGCGTTCGCCCGCATGGCCGCCACCGGCGAGGGCGACGCCGCCAGGGCGCTGCACCGGCGGGCGTTCGCGCGCGACGTCCGCCGGCACGTCGACGCGATCGCCGACAAGTACATCTGCCCCGAGGAGGGCACCTACGACTTCGCCCTGTGCTACCTGCCGTCCGAGGCGGTCCACTACGAGTTCCTCCGCGAGGACGAGCCGGGCAACTCTTCGTTCCGTTACGCGGTCGGCCGCCGGGTGTTCCCGGTGTCGCCGAGCACCCTGTACGCCTACCTGATCTCGATCGGCCTCGGTCTGCGCGGCCTGCGCGTCGAGGCCAACGCCAGGCAGGTGCTCGACGCGCTCACCGGCCTGCAAGGGGAGATCGGCCGGCTGCGGGAGGACTTCGAGGTGGTCGGCAGGCACCTCGGCAACGCCAGGACCCGCTGGGACGACGCCGCCAGGCGGCTCGACCGGTTCGAGGGCCGTCTGGCCGACGTGTCCGAGCGGGCCGGCGAGCTGGAGGCCCGCGCCGCCAGCCCGGCCGACCCGTCCGAGCCCGCGACCGCCGGCTGACTCCCCGCGCCTACCGGGCGGCGGGCCGGTAGTAGAGCATCACGTTGCCGGAGCGGAAGGCCCTGGTGGTCACGAGCTCGAGGCTGATCCGCTCGGCCGCGGTCCGGAACAGGGACTTGCCGTCGCCGAGCACGACCGGGTGGACCATGATCCGCAGCTCGTCGACGAGCCCGAGCTCGAGCAGGCTCACCGTGAGGTTGGAGCTGCCGAAGATCGCGATGTCTCTGCCTGGCTGCTGCTTGAGCGCCGTGAGCTCCTCCGCGACGTGGTCGGAGATGAGCCGCGTGTTGGCCCAGGTGGCCTCGTCAAGCGTGCGCGAGATCACGATCTTGGGCAGGCCGTTCATCTTCGCCGCGACCCTCGGGTCGTCCTCCCGCGCCGCGGGGGTCGGCCAGTACGCGGCCATCCCCTGGTAGGTGACCCGCCCGAACAGCAGCGTGTCGATCTCGTCGAGCTGCTCCAAGCCGAACTCGTTGAACTCGTCGTCGACGACCGGCCAGTCGAACTCTCCCTTGGGGCCCTCGTAGTAACCGTCCACGGTCACCACCAGGAACGCGAGGATCCTCCGCATCCGATCTCCTTGTGCTCGTCGCTCCGGCGCCCCGTGGTGGGGACGCCCTCACAGAAGCGTCGGAGCCGACCACCTGGCCTCGACATGGCCGCGGCGGATCCGTGACCGGCGTCCTATGGGAAGCGGTTGAACCAGATCAGCGACAGGGCGCCGCCGGCCACCACGAACAGCAGCGCGGCCGCGGCGAACACGACCGTGACCTCCTGCCGCTCCTTGACGAAGCCGATGCGTGAGCCGAGGTCGTGGTAGACCGTCTTGAGGTCCCGGTTGCTCGGCGCGGTGAAGAACTTGCCGCCGGTCACCTCGGCGACACGCCGCAGGGTCGCCTTGTCCGGCGGGACCGGGATGCGGCGCGGCTGGCCGGCCTCGTCGGGCACCTCGACCACGCCCTCGTCGGTGCCGAGCGCGATCGTGAACACCGGCACGTTGAGCTGCTTGGCGTGCTCGGCGGCCTCCAGCGGCTGGGTCCGGCCCACCGTGTTGGCGCCGTCGGAGAGCAGCAGCATCACCACCGGCGGCTCCTTGGCGCCGCCCTCCGGCGCCACCGTGGTCGGTGGGGCGGTGCTCGGGGGCGACTGGTCGCGCGGCCGGTCGGCCGGCGCCGGTGGTGGCGGCCGCTTGGCCTCGAGGCCCCGCTCGATGGCGTCGCCCATGGCCGTGCCGCCCTCGGCGCGCAGCGAGCTGATCGCGTCGCGGATCGACGACCGGTCGGTGGTCGGGCGGGTCAGCGTCTGCGCGCTCGCCGAGAACGACACCAGGCCGACCTTGAACTTGGTCGGCAGGTTCTCGAGGAACGAGGTGGCGGCCTGCTGGGCGGCGAGCAGGCGGGTGGGCTCGACGTCGGTGGCGTTCATCGAGCCGGACACGTCCATCACCAGGACCACCGTGGCCTGCTCCTTGGGGACCAGCACCACCGACTGTGGCCGTGCCAGGCTGATCAGCAGCGTGGCCAGGGCG
The DNA here is from genome assembly GCA_035535495.1 of Actinomycetota bacterium. Lineage (GTDB taxonomy): Bacteria > Actinomycetota > CALGFH01 > CALGFH01 > CALGFH01 > DASUZB01. The sequence goes on from DATLQA010000031.1 coordinate 34,868, forward strand.
AGCAGGTACAGCAGCGCCGGCAGGTGGCGGCGCCATCCTGGCGAGCGGCTGACCACGTTGGCGAGCAGGTCGAGGTTGGTGAAGCGGACCGCGTAGCGGACCCGGCGGCGCTGGGCGAGCAGGTAGCCGAACAGGGCGAGGGGGACGAGGACCAGCGCCCACAGCATCGACGGCCACTGCACGCTCACGCGCCCGACCTCCCTGACGTGCCCGGCATGAGGTTGCCGCGCCGGCGCAGGAAGCCGGCCAAGGTGGTCAGCCAGTCACCGCCCGTCCACAGCACCACGTGGTCGCAGCCGGCCTTGCGCAGCTCGGTGGCGACCTCGACGCGGTCGGCCTCGGCGGCCTCCTTGAAACGCTCCCGCAGCTTGCCGACGGCGGTGTTGACCCGCAGGTGCCTGCCGGTCTCCGGATCGACCAGCCACAGCTCGCCGACGTTGGGCAGTTCCTGTTCGCGCTGGTCGCGGATCTCGACCGCGATGGCGTCGTGCCGCCCGGCCAGGCTGAGCAGCGGCACCCGCCAGTCCCGCGGGCCCCGGAAGTCACTCACCACCATCACCACCGACCGGCTCCGGGCGAGCCGGCCGGCATGGCTGAGCGCCGCCCCGAGCGAGGTGGCCCCGCCGCCTTCGACCTGCGGCTCGCGGCGGAGGCTGGTGAGCATCCCCATGAGCCCGACCCTGCCCTGGCGGGGCGGGATCGCGCGCGGGTTGGCGTCACCGAAGGTGATCACGCCGAGCCGGTTGCCCCTGCGCGTGGCGATGTGGCCGATCGCCAGGGCGACGCCTTCGGCCACATCGGCCTTGCGCCGGTCGGCCGTGCCGAACTGCATCGAGGGCGACGTGTCGAGCACCAGCCAGGTGGAGAGGGCGCGCTCGGCGATCTGCACCCTGGTGTGGGGCTCGCGGGTCCTTGCGGTGACGTTCCAGTCGATCCGGCGCACGTCGTCGCCCGGCTGGTACGGGCGGATCTGGGCCAGCTCGGTGCCGATGCCGAGCGCCGCCGAGCGGTAGTCGCCGGCCAGGAGGCTCTCGACCCGCCGCCGTACCACCACGTCGAGGGCGCGCAGCAGCCCTTCGGGAGTCGGACCCGGGCCGGGACGGTCCGGCGTGCGGGTCACCGCTGCGGGTGTGACCCCCGACGGCTTGCTCATGACGCCGTGGATTCGTGCGCGAGGTCGATGCGGGGTGGCTGGATGGCGGTCAGCACGGCGGTGAGCAAGCTGTCGGCACTCACCTCCTCGGCCAGAGCCTGGTAGGTGAGGACCAGCCGGTGGCGCAGCACGTCCTTGGCCACCTCCTGCACGTCCTGGGGCAGGGCGTAGCTGCGGCCCCGCAGCAGGGCGAGGGCGCGGGCCGCGTGGACCAGGTTGATCGACCCGCGGGGGCTGGCGCCGTAGGCGATGTACGGCGCGATCTGGCCGACGCCGTAGTTGTCGGGGTGGCGGGTGGCCATGCACAGCGCGACCGCGTACTCGGCCACCAGGCGGTCGACGTAGATGTTGGCGGTGGCGCGCTGGAACTCGTGGAGCTGCTCGAGGGAGAGCACCCGGCGGATCGCCGGCTTGTCCCCCAGCGAGCGCTGCACCACCGTCATCTCCTCGCTGAAGTTCGGGTAGTCGACCATCACCTTCATCATGAAGCGGTCGACCTGGGCCTCGGGCAGGGGATAGGTACCCTCGGACTCGATCGGGTTTTGGGTGGCGAGCACCAGGAACGGGTCGCCCACCGGGTAGGTCGTCTGGCCGATGGTGACCTGCCGCTCCTGCATCACCTCGAGCAGCGCGGACTGGACCTTGGCGGGCGCCCGGTTGATCTCGTCGGCGAGCAGGAAGTTGCAGAACACCGGGCCGAGCTCGGTGTCGAACTTGGCCGAGTCAGGCCGGTAGATGCGCGTCCCGACCAGGTCGGAGGGGACCAGGTCGGGGGTGAACTGGACCCGGTGGAAGGTGCCGCCGAGCACGTCGGCCACGGTCGAGATGGTGAGGGTCTTGGCCAGGCCGGGGACGCCTTCGAGAAGCAGGTGGCCGTGGGCCAGCAGGGCGATGAAGACCCGTTCGAGCATGCCTTCCTGCCCGACGATGACCCGCTTGATCTCGAACAGGGCCGCCTCGAGCTGGCTGCGGGCGGCCGAATCCTCCCCGATCGCGGCGAGGTGGGGTTGCCGGTCGGTCACGGACGGCTCCTTACGCTCGCGCCGGAGGAGCGTGCACCGCCCGCTCCGATGGTGGTCCCGAACTGGCCGCGCGAGCGCGGCCCGCTCTCACACCTTAGCGTCCCCAGATTGATTCAGCATGACACGCGGGGACCGGATCGAACCAGGGGTTCCGCGTGAACACGGCCGCCCCGCGGGCGGGTCTGGAAAGCGATATCGCCGGAGACCCCGAGGCCGCTGGACTGCCACCGGCCTCGTCCCACCATCTGGGTCTCGGCGATATCGCGTGGGAAGTTCGTCCGGAGCCGGACGCTCCTCGCACGAGGGGAGAGTTCTATCGGGCGACCCTGAGAACTGAATGAGAAGAACCTAGGTACGGCTTAAGAATGTGCGGGGGACGCCGCCTGGCGGGCGGGCGTACGCGGCCGGCGCACCGAGCGCCGTGCGGAGGTGGCCGGGAGCCGGAGCGTGAACACGCTCCCCTCGCCAAGGACCGACTCGACCAGCACCATCCCGCCGTGCGCCTGGGCCACCCACTTGGTGATGGCGAGGCCGAGGCCGGATCCGGCCATCCCGCGGGTCCGCTGCGAGCGCCAGAAGCGGTCGAACACGTGCCGCTGGTCGACCTCGGCGATGCCGATGCCGGAGTCGCGCACCTCCAGCTCGGCCATGCCGTCGCCGACCGCGAGCCGGAGCTCGATGTGGCCCGCGGTGGTGTACTTGAGCGCGTTGTCGACCAGGTTCCAGACCGCGCGTCGCAGGTCGTCGCGGTCGCCGGAGACCCAGACGTGCGGCAGCCTGGCCGGCTTCAGCCGCACCTCGACCCCGCGCGGGGCGAGCCGGGAGGCGTCGCGGTGGATGTCGGCCAGCAGGTGGTCGAGGCGGACCGCGCGGCGCACCGCTCCCACCGCGGTCGCCTCCAGCCTGGCCAGCGCGAGCAGGTCACCGACCAGTGCCTCCATGCGCCGCATCTCGGCCAGGATGTCGTGCAGGGCGGCGCTTCGGTCCTCCTCCCTGGCGCCTGGCACGCGGGCCAGGAACTCCAGGTTGGTGCGGATCGCGGTCATGGGCGTGCGCAGCTCGTGCGACGCGTCGCCCACGAACCGGCGCTGGGCGTCGAGGGTGGTCTTGAGGTCGTCGTGGGACTGCTCCAGCTCGGCCAGCATCTGGTTGAACGACTTGGACAGCCGGCTGATCTCGTCGCGGCGGTCGTCGTCCGGGAGCCGGCTGGCGAAGTCGCGCTCGTCGCCGATGCGCTGCGCCGCGGCCCGCATGCGGCCGAGCGGGCGCAGCAGGCCGGCCGCGAGCGCCCAGCTCACCACCGCGCCGATGAGGAGCACGGTGAGGCCGCCGGCGACCAGGATCTTGCGCAGCACGCTGAGCGACGCCTCCAGGTCACGGAGGTCGCGGGCGAGCGTCAGGCTGCCCTGGTACTTGTCGCTGGGGTTGACCGCGAGGGTGTCGGCGTCGGTCGCCGGCGGGCGCTGGCGGGGTCCGGACGTGCGCGGCCTGACCAGGATGACGGTGTTCCCGGCGGTCGCGTTGATGCTCAGCTGGTAGACCGCGAGCGGCCGGCCGAGCGCGTTGCTCTTCGCGGGAACCAGGTGCGCCTTGCCGTCGGCGGGGACCTTGGGGAGGGCGTCGTCGGTCAGGCCGGCCGAGGTGACCGAGACGTCCTTGAAGTCCTTGGTCTCCTGGGGGAGGTGGCGGGCGTCCACCGCGTAGTAGAGGCTCGGCAGGCGCCGCGGCTCGTCCTCGAGGTTCTGCTTGATGCGCCACACGTTGCTGTAGCCGGACGGCCCGCCGACCAGGCGGGCGTACTGCTTGGCCTGGGCCTCGAACGCACTGACCAGGTCGCGGTGGAGCCGGGTGTCGACATAGGCGTACACGCCGACCCCGAACGCGGCCAGGGTCAGGGCGAGCAGCGCCAGGTAGGCGAGCACGAGCCGGCCCCGGAAGCTCACCGGCTGGCCTCCGGGTCGTCGCGGAGCACATAGCCGACCCCGCGGACCGTGTGGATGACCCGCGGCTCGCCCTCGGCCTCCAGCTTGCGGCGCAGGTAGCCCACGTACACCTCGAGCACGTTCGAGTCGCGACCGAAGTCATAATCCCAGACTCGCTCCAGGATCGTCGAGCGCGGCAGGACCTGCCTCGGGTGTTCGAGGAACAGGGCGAGCAGGTCGAACTCCTGCCTGGTGAGGGTGATGGTCCGGTCGCCCCGCCAGACCTCCCTGGTCGACCGGTCCATGCGCACGTCACCGAAACGCAGCTCCGGCGAGGGGGTGCCGTTGCGGCCGCGCCGCAGCAGCGCCTTGATGCGCACCAGGAGTTCCTCGAAGGCGAACGGCTTGCCGAGGTAGTCGTCCGCGCCGGCCTCGAAGCCGGCGACCCGCTCGGGCACCTCGCCGCGGGCGGTCAGCATGAGCACGGGCGAATCGCCCATCTGTCGCAGCCGCCTGCAGACCTCCAGGCCGTCGATGCCTGGTAGCAGCACGTCGAGGATGACCAGGTCGGGGGTGCGCTCCGCCGCGCGGGAGAGTGCCTCCTCGCCCGAGGTGGCCACCTGGACCTCGAATCCTTCGTAGGCGAGCGGCCGGCGCAGGGCGGCGGCCAGGAGGGGATCGTCGTCGACGACGAGGATGTGGGCTCCCATTAGCGGCCGTCCTTCACTTTCCGCCGGACCGATCCGCGCGCCGTTGCGCGATCGCGCTCACCGGCGGAACCAGCCTGACATGGTGTCACGCGCTTCCCCAGCCCGCCAACCACCCGCCCTGCCCTGCTCGCGGCCCTGCCGGCAGCTTGCCCACAACCTGCCGGCCGTCACTCCTCACCGGTGCCGTGCAGCTCGTCGAAGGCCCGTTCCGGGCGGCAGTCCTGGGGGAGCTTGTCCTGGCGCAGGCCCTTGAACGAGGCCGCCCTGAGGCGGCCGTCGTCGGTCCACGACTGGTATTCGATCTCGCAGACCAGCTCCGGCCGGACCCAGCGGGTGCCGCGCAGGCCGGGATCGGGCGTCACCGGCCGTTCGGTGGTCTCGCGTGCCCGCAGCTCGGCCAGCAGCTCTTCCAGGAAGGTGTGGCGGAAGCCGGTGCCGACGTTGCCCACGTAGCGCAGGTGGCCGCCGTCGTAGACGGCCAGCAGCAGTGACCCGAGCGTGCTGGCGCGCATGCCCTTGCCCGGCGTCCAGCCCACGATCACGCAGTCCTGGTGGTGCTTGGTCTTGATCTTGCGCCAGTCGGGCGAGCGCCGGCCGGGGCGGTAGGGGCTGGCGGCCCGCTTGGCGATCAGGCCTTCCAGTCCGAGCTGTGCGACCTGCTCGAACAGGGCGGTCCCGCCGCCCTCGACCGGCTGGGAGAGGCGGAGCCGGCTGGTCTCGACGAACACCTCGCCGAGCCGCGCGCGCCGTTCGACCAGGGGCAGGTCGAGCAGGGCGGTCCCGTCGAGCCAGAGCAGGTCGAAGGCGAGGAACTGGATGGGCACGCGGTCCTGGTGGCGGGCGAGTTCCTCCGGCGAGCGGTGGAAGCGGTCCTGCATGCGCTGGAAGGAGGGGCGTCCGTCGCGGTCGATGGCGACCACCTCGCCGTCGACCACCGCGTTGCGGGCGGCGAGCTGGCGGTGCATGTCGATCAGCTCGGGGAACTGGGTGGTCACGTCCCGTCCGGTGCGGGAGGTGAGCCGGGTGGCCTGGCCGAGCGCGGCGAGGCAGCGGTGGCCGTCCCACTTCACCTCGTACAGCCAGCCGTCGGCGTCGAACGGGGCGCTCTCCAGCACCGCCATCATCGGCTCGTAGGTTGGCGGCGGCGCCGGCTGGGGCAGTGACTTCTTGCCGGCGAGGAAGCAGATCCAGTCCCGGTCGCGGGTGCGGATGAAGTGGTACTCGGCGCCGTGGTAGCGGCTGCCGTGCAGCCGCACGGTCCACTTGCCGTCGGCCACCTCCAGCGGCTCGTAGGTGCCGAGGTCGAACAGGCGCACCTCGCCGCCGCCGTACTCGCCGGCCGGGATGCTGCCGGTGAAGGTCAGGTAGTCGAGCGGGTGGTCCTCGGTGTTGACCGCGAGGTGGCGGACGCCAGGCTCCTCGGGCAGCCGCTTCGGCACGGCGAACGAGACCAGCACGCCGTCGTGCTCGAAGCGCACGTCGTGGTGGAGGCGGCGCGCGTGGTGCTGCTGGATGACGAAGCACCGCCCCGGCGTGAGCAGCGCGGGCACCGGGATCCCGGCCGCGTGCGGCTCATCCGGCATGCCTCCGCGCCTCCCCCAGCCCTCCACGCGCTCCGCGTGGTCCGTGTCCGCTCCTTCCGCGAGCCCGGCTTCATCCCGCGCCAGGTCGCCGGCTGCCGCGTCGACCAGCCCGGCCAGGCCGGCCGCGCCGTCGTCGGTGGCGCCGGCTTCGGCCGTGGCCGCCGGTCCGTCGCCCTGCCGTCCCGACGGCTCCGGGGTGCTGGCGAAGTCCCGCTTGGCCGCGTACTCGTCCAGGGCGGCCCGGCTGGCCGGGCGGGGCGAACTGCTGCCGCCAAAGCGGGACCGGCCGCGGCGGCTCCCGCCATGCTCGCTCTGGGGGCTGCCCGAGGTGAGACCGAGCGCGTCCATGGCGGCGCTCAGGGACTGGCGGTCGGTCAGGACCCCGGCGAAGCGGTCGCCCTGCGCGAAGCGCTCCCACACGTTGTCGATGCGGAAGTCCTCCGGCTCCAGGTCCTCGTCCAACTCGTCCCAGTCGAGCGGGGTGGAGACCGGCGCCCCCGGCCGCGGCCGGACCGAGTAGACGCTGGCGATGTTGGCGCCCGCCCGGTTCATCTGGTGGTCGACGAAGACCTTGCCGGCGCGCTTCTCCACCACCCAGTCCATGGTCACCTTGGTGGGCAGGGCCCGCACCACCAGCCGTCCCACCTGCTCGACGAACGCGCGCGCGTCGGAGTGGGTGTGGGTCCCGTCGAGCGGCACGAACACCTGCATGCCGGTGGCTCCCGAGGTCTTCGGGTACCCGCGCAGGCCGAGGCCGTCCAGCACCACCTTGACGAGCTTGGCGGTCAGGCGGACGTCGGCGAAGGTGTACGGCTCGAACGGGTCCAGGTCGAAGAAGGCGTAGTCCGGCCGGTCGAGCGAGCCGGCCCTCGCGTGCAGCGGGTGCATCTCGATGCAGCCGAGGTTCGCCAGGTAGAGCAGGCTCGGCAGGTCCTGGGCGACCACGAACTCGATCACCTTGGAGCCGTCCTCTGACGGCACCGCCGCGGTCGGCAGCCAGGTCGGCGCGTGCGCCGGCACCTGCTTCTCGTAGAACGGCTCGCCGGCCAGCCCGTCGGGCATGCGATACATGGTCAGCGGCCGGTCGTGCAGGTGGGGGAGGAGCAGCTCGGCGACGTTGTAGTAGTAGCTGACCAGGTCGCCCTTGGTGATGCCCTCGCCCGGCCAGTACTCCTTGTCCAGGTTGGACAGGCGCAGGTCGCGACCGCCGATCTCGGCCCACCACGCGTCGCCCGCCCGCCGCGCCGGCAGGTCGGCGGGGAAGCGGATACGGCGGCGCTTGCCAGTGGCCATGCCTCGACAGCCTCCCCCCGGAGCCGCCCGCGACCCGGCCGTGCAGCTCCGAGGGTGCTTGCCTGGAAGGTCGCGGTCCTGTTCAGTTGACTCTCAGATCGCCAGCGTACAGTTGACGACAAGCAGGTAGGCCCGCCGCCTTCCCCAGGAGCACCACATGAAGACCATCTGGAAGGGCGCGATCTCGTTCGGGCTGGTGACCATCCCGGTGCGGGTGTATGGCGCCACCGAGGAGAAGAGCCTGCGCTTCCACCAGCTCCACCAGCCGGACGGCGGTCGGATCCGCTACAAGCGGGTCTGCTCGATCGACGGCGAGGAAATCGACTGGTCGGAGATCGTCAAGGGCTACGAGTACGAGAAGGACCACTACGTCACCCTCACCGACGAGGAGCTGAACTCCCTGCCGGTGACCACCGCCAAGGCGATCGAGATCGAACGCTTCGTGGACGCCGACCAGATCGACCCGATCTTCTTCCAGAAGTCCTATTACCTGGTGCCCGAGGCGACCGGGCTCAAGGCCTACCAGCTCCTGCGCGAGGCCATGGTCGATGACGACAAGGTCGCCGTTGCCAAGGTGGCGTTCCGCGAGAAGGAGCACCTGGCGACCCTGCGCCTGCGCGACAACGTGTTCGTCCTCGAGACGATGTACTGGCCGGACGAGATCCGCACCCCCGACTTCGACGTGCTCGACGAGCAGGTCCAGGTCAGGCCGCAGGAGGTGCGGATGGCCCGTAGCCTGATCGAGAGCCTGTCGTCCGACTTCGAGCCGCAGGAGTTCCGCGACACCTACCGCGAGGCCCTCGAGGAGCTGGTGACCAAGAAGGTCCAGGGCGAGGAGATCACCTACTCCGAGGAGGCCGAGCCCTCCAAGGTGGTCGACCTGATGGAGGCCCTCCGCGCCAGCGTCGAAGCCGCCAAGGCCGACAAGCCCAAGCCCGCCGCCCGCAAGAAGCCCGCCTCCACCCGCCGCAAGAAGGCCGCCGGGGAGTAGCCGCTCTCAGTCCTCGGCGGGGTCGTAGGTGGAGTCGGCGCGGGGTGGGACGCGGAGGCCGTGGCGTTCGGCCCAGGCGCGGCGGTCCTCGGCGCGGCTGACCGCCTCCTCGGCGAGGCGGCGGAGCTCGTCCTCGCTGCGCCGGCGCGGCTCGTGGCCGTCCGCCTTCACGCGCGCCTCGCGGCCCTCCTCGATCCCCACGCGCGCCTCCTCGACCTGGAGGGAGAGGTACGCGAGCGCGCCGAGCGGGATCGGCAGCCAGAAATTGACCAGCCGGTACAGGAGCACTCCCAGGGTCGCCGCCCCGACCGGCGCACCGAAGAAGGTCAGCAGCGAGACGAGCACCACCTCGACCACCCCGAGACCGGCGGGGGTGATCGGCAGGGCGGCCATCACGTAGGCGAGCCCGAACGCGACGATCAGGCCGTAGATCGGGACCCAGTGACCGAAGGCGCCGACGAACAGCCACAGCGCGGTGGCCGTGCCGAGCCAGAAGCCGAGGTCCCACAGGATCGCCCGGCGCACCAGCGCCGGGTGGCGGGCGAGCGTCTGCAGCCGTCCGGCCAGCCGCAGCACCACCTCGTGGACCTTGTCCTCGTCGAGGAAGGGCAGCCGCCTGGCGATCGCCTTGGTGATCTGGGCGGCACGCGCCTTGCCCCTGACCAGCAGCAGGACCATGGTCGAGAAGCCGCCGATGAGCAGCACGCCGAGCACCGCGGCGGTGGCGTACAGCGGGTTGTAGCCCCGCAGCGGGATCGAGATCACCAGGCCGAGCCAGAGCAGGATGTTGAGGACCACCGCGGAGCCCATGCCCTGGGTGGCCATCACGAAGGCGGCGTCGGTGCCGCGCAGCCCGCTCTTGGTGAGCAGGCGGAACCCGAGCGCCCCACCCGCGGCCGAACCGCCTGGCACCACGTGGCTGATGGCCAGCGTGGAGAACTGGATGCGCAGCAGCGTGGGGAAGCCGGGCTCCTGCCCACGCGGGATCAGCGCCGCCGTCAGCTTGGTGTAGGAGCAGATCGAGGCCGCCTCGCACAGGACCGCCAGGAGCACCAGCCGCAGGTCGATGCTGCCGAGCAGCGGCAGCGCGTCACGGACCTTGGGGACCTGCGGGAGGACGAAGTGGATCACCACGAACGCGATCAGCAGCAGCTGCGTGATCCGCCTGACCGAGGTGGCGACCGGCGCGCCGGCGCGGGCCATCGTCCTACCGCCCGATGGTGTCGCGGCCCGTTCCTGACCTTCCGCGCCGCCCTGGACTCCGACCGCGGCGGCCAAGCCGGGGACGCAGCCGGCTCGCGGGAGCAGCACGAGAGGTCATACGGGCAGTATAGGGTTCCCGAATCCTCGACCTGGGCAAGCGGATCCGGGCGGTGACCGCTCCCGCCGGCTAGGCCGTGTTTCGTACTGAGGGTCGGGCGTCTAGGTCGTGGCGTGGCGGTGGTCGATAGCTCCGAGCATCAGAAACATGCCTGGGGCGGGGTCCGGTGGCTTGCTCAGTCCTCAGCTCACGCTTTCTTCACCAGCGCGCCGATCCTTGCCTCGTCGGCGGCGGTCAGCTCCGTCAGCGCGAAGGCGGTCGGCCACATGGCGCCGTCGTCGAGGTTCGCCGCGTCGTTGAAGCCGAACGTCGCGTACCTGGTCTTGAACTTCTGCGCGCTTTGGAAGAAGCAGACGACCTTGCCGTCCCTGGCGTACGCGGGCATCCCGTACCAGAGTTTCGGCGAGAGGGCCGGCGCGCTGGCTGTGATGATCGCGTGGAGCCGCTCGCCCAGGGCGCGGTCCGGTTCGGGCAGCTCGGCGATCTTGGCGAGCACGGCGCTTTCCCCGTCCGCCTTGTCCTTGTCCGCGCGCGCGGACGCCTTCAGCTCTTTGGCGCGCTCCTTCATCGCGCCTCGTTCCTCGTCCGTGAATCCCTCGAACGTCTTGCCGGTCGCGGTGGTGCTCTTGGCGGACTTCCGCGTGTCCTTCATTGCAGGTTTCCTCCCCTGCGAGTCTTGATGGGGACGACCCTCATGCTAGCGAGCCGCCGCGGCGGCGGCTTCTCCGCATCACGAACCACGGCCTAGCCGGGCGAGGGGCCCGACCCGACGCGCGCGAGCAGCCCGGCCAGCAGAGCGATGCGGGGGGCGACGCTCTCGAGGTCGAGCCATTCGCGTGGGCCGTGGGCCTCGCCGCCGATCGGGGCGAGGCCGTCGATCGTCGGCAGGCCGGCCGCCGCGGTGGTGTTGGCGTCACCGGCTCCGCCGCTGGCCACCTCGCCCACCTCGAAGCCGAGCTCCCTGGCGACCGCCTGCGCCTCGGCCAGCAGCGCCCCGATGGCGTCGGTCCGCTCCATCGGCGGGTGGCGGTGCAGGATCTGCAGGCTGGACGTGGTGTCCGGCACGTAGCTGGTGGCCGCGATCTCCCGCACCGCCTCGAGCGCCTGCTCGAAGGCCGCGGCGGTGACCGCGCGCAGGTCGAACTGGAGCTCCGCCCGCTCGGCCACGACGTTGGGCCGGGTGCCGGCGCGCAGCACCCCGACGTTGCAGGTCACGCCCTGCCAGCGCCCGTTCAGCGCCTGCAGCGCCTCGGTCTTGCGGGCCGCCTCCAGGGCGGCGTTGATGCCCTCCTGGGGCCGGACGCCGGCGTGGACCGCCTTGCCCTGGATCCCGATCTCCAAGGCGGAGATGCCCTTGCGCGCGGTCACCAGGGACCCGTTGACGCGGGCGGCCTCCAGCCCGATGCCGACGTCGTGCTCGCCCGCGAGCCGGGCGAGCACCGCCTTGGAGAACGGCGAGCCGATCTCCTCGTCGGGGGTACAGGCCAGGGTGATGACGGCGAAGTCATCGAACGCGGCGTCATCGCAGAGCAGCTCGACCGCCTCGATGCCCGCCACCACGCCACACTTGTCGTCGGCCACGCCGGGGCCGTAGGCGCGCCCGCCTTCGGTGCGGAACGGTCGCGCCGTCGCCGTGCCGTCGTCGAACACCGTGTCCATGTGGGCCATGAGCAGCAGGCGGCGCCCTCCCGCCTCGACCGGCCTGGCGCCGTGCCGGCGGCCGAGGACCAGGTCGCCGAGGTGTGGTGCTCCCGGGTCCGGCTCGTGCGGGATCCGCTCAATCGACCACCCGCCGGCTCGCATGCGCTCCTCGCAGAGGTCGGCGACACGGTTCACCCCGTCCGCCGAGTACGAGCCGGAATCCCGGTTCACCAGCAGCTCGAGGCTTGCCAGGGCGCGCTCGAAGCGGGCGTGCGCCAACGGGAGCAGGCCAGCGGGATCGGTGCGGGGATCCATGGGGCGGCCAAGTATAGTTGCCGGATGCCGCCCCCGGCCGACCTGCGCGTCCTGGAAGGGGCCAACCGCTGGTTCCCCGGTCCGGCGGTGCAGCTCACCCTGGACGCGCGCGCCCTGGCCGAGCTGCCTGGCGGCGAAGCCGCCGCCGTTGCCGAACGGGCCGCCCTGCCGGGCCGGGCGGCGCCAGGCCCGCCAGGAAGCGACCGGCGCCTGCGCTTCGCCACCCGGCTCGCCGCCCATCTGGCACGCCGCGCCGCCGCCGCGGCCGGAACCACCCGCCTGGCCGTCCGTGGCCGGCCCGGACCGGGCGGCGGCGAGGTGATGGTGGCCTGGCCGTGGCCGCGCCGGCTGGATGCGGTCGCGCTCGGCATGGCGACCGCCGAGCTGGTCGCCGCCGCCGGCGAGGCCGACCTGGCCGCTCGGATCGAGCGGGCCGGCCACGACCTGCGCCGGACCGAGCCTGCGCCGCCCCCTGAGCTGCCGGTGCCCGGCATCCCGGTGGTGGCCGTCACCGGCACCAACGGCAAGACCACCGTGACCCGGCTGATCGCGCAGATCGGCCGGGAGGCCGGGCTCCGGGTCGGCTGGTGCAACACCGACGGCATCTACGTCGACGGCGAACTGGTCGAGGAGGGCGACTGGTCGGGGCCGGGCGGCGCCCAGCGCGTGCTCGACGAGCCCGGTGTGGAGCTGGCCGTGCTGGAAACGGCCCGCGGCGGCATCCTCCGCCGTGGCCTCGGGGTGGCCCACAACGACGTGGCGGTGGTCACCAACATCGCCGTCGACCACCTCGGCCTCGGCGGCGTCGACACGCTCGACGAGCTGGCCGAGGTCAAGGCGGCGATCGTGCGGGCCACCCGGCCCTCGGGCACGGTCGTCCTGAACGCCGAGGATCCGCTCGTGCTGGCCATGCGGGCCCGCGCCCGCGCCAGGCCGTTCCTGTTCGGCCTCGACCCGGCCGGCCCGGCGTTGCGCGGGGCGGTGGACGATGGCGCCCGCGCCGCGACCGTGCTCGACGGCGACCTGGCGGTCCTGGACGGCGACCGGGTGGACCGGCTGCTCCCGGCCGTCGACGCGCCCGTCACCTTGGCCGGCATCTCCTCCGCCAGCGTCGCCAACGCGCTGGCCGCCGCGGCCGCCGGGCTCGGGCTCGGCCTGCCACGCAGCGCCGTGGTCGCCGCCCTGCGGAACTTCCACCCTGACCAGCGCCTCAACCCGACCCGGATGAACCTGTTCGCCCTCGATGGCCGCACGGTGGTGGTGGACGTGGCGCACAACGAGGCCAGCATGCGCGCGCTGCTCGAGGTCTGCGGCGGCCTACGGCAGGCGGGCGCGGCCGTGCGGATCGCCGTCGGCACCGCCGGCGACCGCCCCGACCAGGTCCTGCGCCTGCTCGGCGAGCTGGCCGCCCGCCACGCCGACCGGGTGGTGATCGCCGAGAAGCGGAAGTACCTGCGTGGCCGCACCGTCGAGGAGATGAACCAGCGCTACCGGGAGGGGGCGCTCACCGCCGGCCAGGGTGACGTGCCCGCCTTCCCGACCGAGCTGGCCGCGCTGGCCGCGCTGCTCGCCGAGTCGGGGCCGGGTGACGTCTGCGCCCTCATGTGCCATGCGGAGCGGACGGAGGTGGCCGCCTGGCTGCGCGACCGCGGCGCCACCCCGATCGGCGCCGCCGAACTGCGCGCCCTGGCCACCAAGGCGAAGGAAGGGAAGTAGCGAGGTGGCCCGGAGCCGCATTGAGCGGCGGAGGGCCTCCGACCGTTTGAATAAGGGAGCGGACATGGATCGTGAGCACGGGATGGTGGCGGTCAACGGGATCCGCATGCACTACGTCCGCGAGGGGGAGGGGCCGCCGGTCGTGCTGCTGCACGGCTGGCCGCAGACCTGGTTCTGCTGGCGGTTGCTGATGCCGCTGCTCGCCGAGCGGTTCACGCTGATCGCGCCGGACCTGCGCGGCTACGGGCTCAGCGACAAGCCGGCAGGTGGCTTCGACAAGCGCACCATGGCCGCTGACGTCCGCGCCCTCGCCCGGGAGCTCGGCCACGATCGGGTGGCGCTGGTCGGCCACGACCGCGGCGCCCGCGTCGCCCACCGCTACGCGCTCGACCATCCCGGCGAGGTCGAGCGGCTCGCCGTCCTGGACATCATCCCGACCCGCGCCATGTTCGCCCGCATCGACGAGCAGCTCGCCAGGGGCTTCTGGCACTGGCTGTTCCACCTCCAGCCGGACCTGCCCGAGCTGCTCGTCGGCGGCAACATCGACGCCTACCTGCGCTGGTTCTTCGAGCGCTGGACCCACAACCGTCCGCCGGTGGAGGAGGCGGTGCCCGAGTACGTCCGCGCGTTCTCAGCCCCTGGGGCGCTGCGCGCCGGTTTCCATGACTACCGGGCCACCTTCCCCGACGACCTCGAGGCGGACGACGCCAGCGCCGCGGCGGGCGACAAGCTCACCGTGCCGGTGCTCGCCCTCTGGGGCGCGACCGGCCTGACCGGCAAGCTCCCCGTGGTCGACATCTGGCGTGAGTACGCCACCGACGTCGACGGCGAGGCGATCGGGGACTGCGGCCACTTCCTGCCGGAGGAGCAGCCCGCCGTGGTCGCCGACCGCCTGCTCCGCTTCCTGGCACCCGCCTGAGCCTGGCGCGGCAGCGTCGTCGCGGACCGCACCCCTCGACCAATGGATCCCGGCGAAGGACCGATGGGGGGTTCGGGGGGAGCTGTCTCGGGCTCCCCCCCGAGTCGATCAACTCTGGGCTCTGCGGGTCTGTAGCTCGTGGACCACGGCTTCCACCCGGTCGGCGCAGACGACCACCAGGTCGCCGGGGTTGGCGCGGTCGAGCGCCAGGCGGGCGGCGTCCAGCTCGTCGGGGAGCACCTCGACGGTGCGGCAGCGCGCTCCCTTCCGCATGGCGGCGTTGGCGCCGGCGGCGACCAGCTCGGCGGCCGCGCCGCGCTCCCGGCCACGCGGGTTGACGTCCTCGCGCACCACCAGGGCGTCGAAATAGGACGCAGCCGCCTCACCCAGCTCGCGGATGTCCCGGTCGCGCCGGTCGCCGGGGCTGCCGATCACCCCGATGCGGCGGCGCACCACGATGTCGCCGCCTCGCGGCGCCTCGGTCAGCCGCTCCACGAAGTCGCCGAGCATGTGCATGCCGGCCACGTTGTGGCAGTAGTCGACCAGCACGCGGAAGCCGCCCAGCTCGAACAGGTTGAGGCGGCCGGGCGCGACCTCGTAGGAGGTGGTGAAGGAGCGCAGCCCGGCCCGGATGTCGTGCAGGTGGGCACCGGCGGCGTGCGCGGCGGCGGCCGCCGCCAGGGCGTTGGCCACGTTCATGCGGGCCCGACCGCCGAAGCCGGCGGGCACGGCGCTGACCGGCGCGACCAGGGTGTGGCGGCGCCCCTGACGCAGCACGATGCCCTCCCCGAGCCGCCCGTCCTCGAGCACGAACGCCCGCCCGCCGCGTCGGCAGTGGTCCTCCACCAGCTCGTTGTCGTCCTGCATGGAAAAGTAGATGAGGTCGCCCGAGCAGTGCCGGCGCATCGCCGCCACCAGCGGGTCGTCGGCGTTCAACACCCCGCAGCCGCCACGCGGCACCGCCTCGATGACCACCTGCTTGACCGCGGCGAGCTGGCGCAACGTGTCGATGCCGCGCAGGCCGAGGTGGTCGCTGGAGATGTTGAGGACCACGCCGACGTCGTTGCGCTCGTAACCGAGGCCCTCCCGGAGGATGCCGCCCCTGGCGACCTCGAACACGGCGAAGTCAACCCTGGGGTTCTGCAGGACCATCCGGGCCGAGCGCGGCCCGGAGGCGTCGGCCGACAGCACCAGGCGCTCGTCGATCAGGATGCCGTCGGTGCTGGTCAGGCCTACCTTGCGCCCCATGCCCTTGAAGATGTGGGCGATCATGCGGGCGCTGGTGGTCTTGCCGTTGGTGCCGGTCACCGCCACGATCGGGATGCGGCTCGGGGAGCCGGCCGGGAACAGCAGGTCGACCACTGGCTTGGCCACGTACTGCGGCTCGCCAACCGTCGGGTGGGTGTGCATGCGGAACCCGGGAGCCGCGTTGACCTCCACGATCGCCCCGCCGGTCTCGCGCACCGGCTCGGCGATGTCCGGCGCGATGAAGTCGATCCCGGCCACGTCCAGCCCGACCACCCTGGCCGCCTCCTCGGCGATCTCCACGTTGTCGGGGTGGGCCTCGTAGGTGCGGTCGATCGAGATGCCGCCGGTCGACATGTTGCCGGTCAGGGTGAGCTTGACCATGACCCCCTCGTCGACCACCTGGTCCAGCTCGAACCCCTGGTCGCGGACGAGCTCGGCGGCGGCGTCGCCGAGCCGGATCCGGGTCAGCACCTTCTCGTGGCCGACGCCGCGGCGCGGATCGGCGTTGGTCAGCTCGACCAGCTCGGCGATGGTGTGCTTGCCGTCGCCGATGACGTGGGCGGGCACCCGCTCGGCGACCGCCACCATCGTCCCCCCGACCACCAGCACCCGGTAGTCGCTGCCGGTCACGTAGCTCTCCACCAGCACCGTGCCCCGCCTGGCCTCGTCGCGGGCGTCGTCGAACGCGGCCCGGACCGCGTCGGCGTCGCCAAGGCCCAGGTGGACGCCGCGGCCGTGGTTGCCGTCGAGCGGCTTGACCACCACCGGGTAGCCGATCCGCTCGGCCTGCCTGACCGCGTCCTCGACGGTGCGCACCGCCTCCGAGCGCGGCACCGGCAGCCCGGCCGCGGCCAGCAGCCGGCCGGTGAGCTCCTTGTCGCTGGCGACGTCGACCGCCAGCGAGGAGGTCCCCGAGGTCATGGTCGCCCGGATCCGCTGCTGGTGGACGCCCTGGCCGAGCTGCACCAGCGAGTACTCGTTGAGGCGCATGAACGGGATGTCGCGGCTGCTGGCCTCGTCGAGGATCGCCTGGGTGGAGGGGCCGAAGGCGGTCTGCTCGGCTTCGAGGATGAACCGCTCCATCGTGGCCTCGAAGTCGAAGTCGGGCTCCGCGGCGACCAGGTGGTTGAGCAGGCGGACGGCCAGGTTGCCCGCGGCCACCCCGACCCGGTCGTCGTTGTAGCCGTAGATCACGTGGTAGCGGCCCGGCGCGCCGGCGCTGCGGGTCTTGCCGCGGCGCTGCTCGCCGCCCGCCTCACGCTGCAGCTGGAGGGCGACGTGCTCGGCGACGTGCCCGAGCCAGGTGCCCTCGCGGAGGCGGTCGACGAAGCCGCCGCGCCGCCCGGTCGAGCAGCTGTGCTCGGCCAGCCCGGGCAGCAGCCGCATGAGCTCGTCCACCAGGCCTGGCAGGGTGTTCGAGGGCCAGTCCTCCAGCGAGCCGAGGTCCACCAGCAGGTGGATGGCCTTGTCGTAGGACCAGTAGTTCGGGCCCCGGTACACCCTGGTCTCGACCACGCGGAGATCGGGCGCGGCCGGTCGGACGCCCTCGCCCTTGGCCTGCAAGCGCTGCTTCTCGGCCGCCTCGGCGGCGCTCTCGGGGGCGACCGGGCGCCTGCGTCCCGCCACGCTCACCTGGACACCTCTTCCTCTCCGCCCGCCCGCCTCGGCGGGCGCCGCCGCTGCCTGCCGGCGCCGCCCCCGAGCGCCTTGAGGCGGGGGAGCAGGGTCCGCTTGGCCAGGTCGAAGCGGTAGCCGGGCGGCAGCGAGTGGAGCACCGCTCCCGATACCAGGATGGGACGGTGCTGGTGGACCTCGTAGGCGTCGGAGACCACGTTCGACCCGTCGACCACGGTGACCGCGCCACGGCCCATCACCTCGAGCACGCTGTCGGGGCCGATCACCGCCGCGGTGTCCTCGTCCACGCCGACGCCGAGCAGGCCGGGCGACTGGGCCACCAGGGAGAGCAGCCGGCCGATGCGGTTGCGCTGGCCGAAGTGCTGGTCGATCACCACCCCGGGAAGCAGGCCGAGCCCGGCGCTGAGCTGGCCCATGCGCTGCCGCGGGGTCTCGCCGGGGCGGCCGAACGCGACCATGTGCTCGGCGAGGGCGCTGGCCCCGGCGGAGGTGCCCGCCACCACCGCGCCGCGGGCGTACGCCTCGGTCAGGGCGCGGCCCGCGCCGGTGTCCGCCACCACCATGGCAAGGCGAAGCTGGTTGCCGCCGGTGAGGAAGACCCCACTGGCCTGCGCGATCGCGGCGGCGGCCTCGGGCCGCTCCGCCTGCTCGCGGGTGAGCGCCTTGAGGGACTGCACCTCGGCAGCCCCCAGCTTGGTGAAGATCGCGCGGTAGAGGTCGGTGATCTCCTCGCCCTTGGAGGAGGCGCTCGAGACGACCACGATGCGCGCGTCCCGCCCGCCCGCGAGCTCCACGAAGCGCGCGAGAATGGCCTTGTCGCCGAGCTTGTCCTCCGCGCCGCCGATGGCCATGAGGACGCCGGCTGCGGAACCCAGGAACCCGGTGGCCATGCCGCAGTCTACCAAGCGCGAGCACCGCTTCTGCCCGGGCGTCCCCCTTCGCCGGGTCGACCGTCCAGGCGCCTGGGCCAGGGCTTATCGCTCCTTGACGCCGGGATGGCTAGCATCTTCGAGCATGAGGGTGTTGGTGGTCGAGGACGAGGCCGACCTGGCCGACGCGGTCGCCCGCGGGCTGCGCCGCGAGGGGTATGCGGTCGACGTCGCCTACGACGGCGACGAGGCCCTCGACAAGCTCGTCGTCAACGCCTACGACGTGGTCTGCCTCGACCTCAACCTGCCAGGCATGGACGGCATGGAGGTGGTCCGCCGGATCCGGGCCGCCGGCGAGCCCGAGCCGGCCCCGAGGGTGCTGATGCTCACCGCCCGTGACCGGACCAGCGACCGGGTCGCCGGCCTCGACGAAGGGGCGGACGACTACCTGGTCAAGCCGTTCGAGTTCGACGAGCTGAAGGCGCGCGTGCGCGCCCTGCTACGGCGCGACGCCGGCCGCTCCGGCGCGGTGCTGCACGTCGGCGACCTGGAGCTGGACGCGGCCAGGCACCAGGCCCGGCGCGACCGGCGGCCGCTCACCCTCACCCCCAAGGAGTTCGCCCTGCTGCGCTACTTCATGTCAAGGCCTGGGCAGGTGCTCTCCCAGGAGGATCTGCTGGAGCACGTCTGGGACGAGCACGCCGATCCGTTCACCAACACCGTGCGGGTGACCGTGATGACGCTGCGCCGCAAGCTCGCGGATGCGGGCGAGGGCCAGCCGATCGAGACGGTGGTCGGCCGTGGCTACCGCCTCCGCGAGGAGCTGTGAGGTCGCCATCCTCGCCGATCGGGCGGCTGCCTGACTGGACGCGGTCGATCCGCGTCCGCTACACGCTGCTGTACTCCGCGGTCCTGTTCGGGCTGGCCGCCCTGGTGGTGGTCATGCTCTACGTGATCCTCTCGATGACCCTGGCCGGCTCGCCGGTGACCAGCGGAGGCCGAGGGTTGTTCTGCAACCAGATCACTCGCACCTGCATCCGGTTCGCGGTCGTCGACGCCCAGCAGATCGAGAAGCTGATCAACGCCGAGACGCTCGACAAGGTGCGGAACTTCTCCTTCAAGGCGCTCGCCGTGATGTTCGTGGCCAGCCTCGGGGTCGGGTGGGTGATCGCCGGGCGGGTGCTCGCCCCGATCGAGCGGATCACCTCGGTGGCCCGCGAGATCCAGGCCACCGATCTGTCGCGCCGCATCGAGTTGGGCGGCCCAGAGGACGAGCTGCGACGCCTGGCCGACACCTTCGACGCCATGCTGGCCCGTCTGGACGCGGCCTTCGCCGCCCAGCGCCAGTTCCTCGCCGACGCCTCCCACGAGCTGCGCAACCCGCTGGCGATCATCCGTACCAACCTGGACGTCGCCCTGGCCGACCCCGACAACGATCCCGAGGAGCTGCGCCGGTCCCTGCTGGTCATCCAGCGCGCCGGCGATCGGATGAGCCACCTGGTCGACGACCTGCTCGCCCTCGCCCGCGGGCAGGCGCTGGCGGTCCACTCGGAGTTGATCGACCTTGGCGCGGCCGTGGCCGACGCCAGCGACGAGCTGGTCCTTCCGGCCAAGAACCGTGACATCACCCTGGACCGGACGATCGTCTCCGGCGTGGTGGTGAGCGGGGACTACGACGCGCTCAAGCGGGCGGTGTCGAACCTGCTCGAGAACGCGGTCCGCTACGCGCCGCCCGGCTCCCGGGTCCGCCTGGCCGTCGGCAGCGAGCGGAGCCGCGCCTGGGTGTCCGTGTCCGACGAGGGTCCCGGGATCGCGCCCGAGGACCAGCAGCGGGTGTTCGACCGGTTCTGGCGGGCGGACAAGGGTCGCTCCCGGGCCGAGGGCGGCACCGGCCTCGGCCTCGCCATCGTCCGCCAGATCACCAACAGCCACGGCGGCGAGGTGCAGGTCCAGTCCAAGGTCGGGGTCGGCTCCACCTTCACGATCTGGCTCCCGGTGGCGGCCGTGGACGGCGCCTCCCGCCCAAGGGCCCGGCTCGGCCGCTCCGCCGCGACCGAGCTCCCGCGCCCCACGCCTGGTGGCGGCCTGCCGCCCGCGACCGCGGAGGCCGGTGCGGCGTCCAACGCTGACGTGGCGGCGGAGGACACGACGCCGGGAGACGGGGTGGAGGCCGGCGCGGCGTCGAAGCGCGGCACGACGCCACCGGCCGAGATGACACCCGGGTCGGAGGAGGCCGGCGTTGACGCCAGGCCACCGACCGGCTGAGCCCCTGGACCTACGTCCGGCGGAGGCCGAAACCACCTGGTCACGGTGAGACGGGGAACCGGGCCGGCGTCCAATTCGCTTTACGCGCCGTTGACGAGTGGCTTACCGCTGTTTTAGCGATGCCCTCGTACCCTTGGCGCAACGTTCGACGCTCTGTACGGCCCAGGAGGACATCCGTTATGGCCATCCGTCAGCCCAACGACGCCAGCTTGCCACCGGGCAGGGACGCCGACACAGGATCCGGGCAGCCCGCTGGCGCACCGGGTCCAGCGGAGGAGGCGCCCGACCGGGAGGAGCGGGTCACCGAGCGCATCGGGCGGGTCGCGGGCGCCGGGCCAGCCGGCGACGATCCGGCCACCGACCGCACCGCCGAGATCAGCGACCGGGCAAGCTTCCCCACCGGCCCAGGCGCCGGCACCGCACAGCCAGGCGGCGACGCCGCGCGGAGCGGCTGGGTCGCCGCGGCGCCGCCGGAGCCGAGCGGCTGGCCACACCATGACACCGCCGGTCAGTCCGGCTGGGCCGCCGCGGGGGATCCCGCCGGTGGCACGGGCCGGGCACCCGAGACCGGTGGCCGCGGCGGCTGGGGCGAACCGTCCGACCGCCAGGCGGCCGGCTGGGGCGCAGGGCAGGCCTCGGGGGTTCCCCCACGGTGGTCGAGCGCATCCCAGACCGGGACGGCCGCGCAGCCGCAGGCCGCAGCGGCCTACGGGCCAGGCAGCGCCGGCCAGGAGCCTGGCTCCGGCGCCAGGCCGGGCTGGGGTGACGCACCCTCCCCGCCATCCGGTCCGAGCTGGGGCGACGGACCGCCCTCCGGCCCGAGCTGGCAGACGGCGCCCATCTCCGGCTCCCGTGGCTGGGACCCGGCCTCAGCCCCCGCCGGCGGCGCGGCCGGTGGTCGCGGCCGCAGCGTCGCCCGGACCCTGCTCGCACTGGTCGCGGCGGTCGGCCTGCTGCTCACCGGCGCCGGCCTGAACCGGCTGGCCGACCGGAACGAGCAGCCGACCGCGAGCAGCGGCGTGCCGGTGGCCAGCCCGGGCGCGCCCGTCCAGACGGGTCAGGAGCCGGCGGCGGCGGTGGCTCGCAGCCTCGGCCCCAGCGTGGTGCAGCTCGAGACCGGGGACGGTCTCGGCTCCGGGGTGATCTATGACAAGAACGGCTTCATCCTCACGGCGGCCCACGTCACCGAGGGCAGCCAGTCGCTCACGGTGCGCCTGTTCGACGGGACCGCGCTGCGCGGCCGGGTGGTCGGGGCCGACCAGGGCAACGACATCGCCGTGGTCAAGGTGGACCGCACCGACCTGCGGCCGGCCAAGCTGGCGCTCGGGGCGGACCTGCAGGTCGGCCAGATGGCGGTCGCGATCGGCAGTCCATTCGGGCTCGAGCAGACCGTCACCGTCGGCGTGGTCAGCGCCAAGCAGCGCAGCCTTCGCACCCAGGACGGCGGCGGGCTGGAGGTCATCCAGACCGACGCGCCCATCAACCCGGGCAATTCCGGCGGCGCACTGGCCGACCGTCTCGGCCGGGTGATCGGGATCAACGACTCCATCCGTTCCGAGTCGGGCGGCAACGAGGGCGTCGGCTTCGCGGTCCCGATCGACACCGCGGCCAACTCCGCCGCACGCATCGTCAAGGGCGAGCCGATCCGCAGCGGCTACCTCGGCGTCAGCCTCGACACCCCGAGCCTCGGCCGGGCCGGCGCGCTGGTCAACAGGGTCGACCAGGGTTCGCCCGCGGAGCAGTCCGGCCTCGAGGTCGGTGACCTGATCGTCCAGTTCGGAGGCAGGTCGATCCAGAGCAGCGACGACCTGGCCGCCCAGATCCGGTCGGTCAGTCCAGGGCAGCGCATCCCGGTGAAGGTGGTCCGCGAGGGGAAGGAACAGGCGGTCACCGTCATGGTCGGCCAGCGGCCGGCTTCGAGCGGCTGATCGGCTCTGCCTGACGTGGACAGGTTCGCCCGAATCTGGTAGTTTGGCTGATAACGATTTGGAATCGGGCTCGGCACGAACAGGAACGACGTCTTACTCTCGTAGCGCGAACACGGAAACGGGCCGACTACGCCGGCGCTGGGGGGCGCAGGCAAGGTTCTCTTCCGCCCGCTGGGACGGCCGGGGCCGTCACCGCCTCGGTCGGGAGGACACGGGAGGCGCGGGAAGCAGGTTCGCGTTGCGGCGGCCTTGCCGTCCGGCGAGTGGACCGGTGGTTGGGGGACTACCGGGGCCCCCC
Source organism: Actinomycetota bacterium (assembly GCA_035535495.1). Classification (GTDB taxonomy): domain Bacteria; phylum Actinomycetota; class CALGFH01; order CALGFH01; family CALGFH01; genus DASUZB01. Next base: position 57,697 of record DATLQA010000031.1, read on the forward strand.
GGACGGCAGGCCGTTGCTGTTTGCCCAGATTCCGGCTGGCCGCGGTGACGCGCGCCGCCACGTTCACCCACCGACCGCGCTGGGCCGTCCGGGCCGCCGCGGCGAGGCGGGCGAACAGGTCGGCGAAGGTGTCGTTGGGCGCGATCGTCAGCGTCTCCGCGTAGCCCTCAGCGAGCAGCAACGCGTTCCAGAAGGTCCCGTCCCCCAGCCACGCGTAGGCGAGCAGCCGGCCGTAGCGGTCGCGCGGCTCCGCGTCGCCGGCCAGCCGCAGGGTGCGCCCGGTGAGCCAGTGCTTGGCGAACGCGGAGGCCTGCGGGCCGTATGGCTCGACCGGCCGCCCCGGGGCGACCGTCTCCGGAGTGTCCACGCCGATCAGGCGGACAGCCTCGCGGCGCCCGGCGACGGATGCCTCGAAGGTGTCGCCGTCGACCACCCGGGAGACCCTGACCGCCAGGGTCCCAGGGGGTGGCCGCGGCCAGGACGACCGCTCGGCCGCGGTGGTGACCAGCCGACCCGTCCCTGGTCTGGCGCAGCCGGCCAACCCGGCGGCGACGGCCAGGCCGCCGAGCAGGGCGAGCGCGAAGCGCGCGGCGGAGTGGTGGCGTCGGTGGCGGCGGGGGTGCATGCGGATCTCCTCCACGGGCGGAGCGCCAGGAGCCGGGCTGCCTCCGGGCACGACCGGCGGTCGGCCGGACGGACGGTAGCCCGCCGCGTCGGCCCACACCGCCCGCCGTCCACAACCCCCTTCGACGCCACCCCGCGGTGCCGCCCTGTGGATGGCGCACTCGCGTCGTCCCGGTCGGTGGTTAGGATGCGGTCATGTCCATCACCACCGTCCTGCCCGATGCGCCGCCAGAGGAGTTGGCGCGCCTGCTTCCCGCCGGCAACGTCGCCGTGCTCGGCGGCCCGGGAAGCGGCAAGACGGCGCTGCTCGAAGCCGCGCTGCTCGGGCTTGTCGGCCAGACGGGCGCGGGCGCGCTGCTGCTCACCGCCAGCCGCCAGGCCGCGGTCGCCTCCACCGAGCGGCTGCTCGCCACCGGGCCAGGGGCGGCCGGAGGGGCGCTTGGCAGCGTCACCTGGCATGCGTTCGCCCGTGGGCTGGTCGCCAGCCATGCCGACCTGCTCGACTACCGGGGCGAGCCACGGGTGCTGAGCGGGCCGGAGCAGTGGTCGCTGGTGCGCGCCCTGCTGCTGGAGACCACCTCGGTGGACTGGGGTGAGCTGGCCCCGCTCGTCGGCACCCGGGCGTTCACCGACGAGCTGGCCGAGTTCGTGCTCGCCTGCGAGCGGCGCCTGATCGGCCCCGACGAGCTGGCCGCCCGCGCCGGCAGGCGCCCCGCCTGGGTGCCGGCCGCCGCCTTCCTGGCGCTCTACGGCGACCACCTCGCGCTGCAGGACTCGGTCGACCAGGCCGGTCTGCTGGCCCAGGCCGGCGACCTGCTCGAAGACCAGCCCGAGGTGCTCGCCGCGACCGTCGAGCAGGCCGCGACCGTGCTGGTCGACGAGGCGCAGGAGCTGGACCCGGCCCAGCTCCGGCTGATCGAGCTGCTCGCCGCCGGCGGGGCGCGGGTCGTGCTGGCCGGCGACCCCGCCGGCACCACCGAGGAGTCCCGCGGGGCGAGACCAGGCGCCCTGACCGCCTACGCGGCCAGGCTGGGCGCCACCGTGGTCGTGCTCGAACAGGGCCGGCGTCTCGGCGGGCCGGGACTCGACGCCGTCCTCCGCCTCCACGCGACCGGGCGGGAGCCCCCGGTCACGCTGCGCGGCACCGGGACGACCACGGTCGAGACCGCCCGCTTCCCCGGACTCGCGGACGAGGCGGACGCGGTGGCGCGGCTGCTGCGCGTCGCCCATCAACGCGACGGGGTCCCCTACGGCCGCATGGCCGTGGTGCTGCCGTCGTTGCGCCGCTCGGGCGGCGCGGTGCGCCGCGCGTTCGAGCGCTACCAGGTGCCCTACCGGCTCGGCGCCGGTGAGCGCCAGCTGATCGCCGAGCCGATCGTGCGCCACGTGCTCGATCTGTTCCGCCTCGCCCTCGACCCGGGCCGCGCCGACGAACTGCTCCCCGGCCTGCTCGTCTCACCCCTCGGCGGCCTCGACCCGCGGGAGCTGCGGGCCCTGCGGCGGGCCGCGCTCCTCTGCGACCGAGCCCTGGCCGCGCACGTGGCGGCGGAGCCGGCGGAGCTGGGAGTCGACGACCGCCTGGCCGAGCGGGTTGGTGCACTGCATCTGCTGGTCCGCGACGCCGGCGGCTGGGTCGTCGACCTCGACGCCGACCAGTGCTTCTGGCAGGTCTGGCGACGCGCACCGGCATTCCGTCGGCTGGTCGGGCGGGCCAAGGCCGACCCGCGCGATGCCGCGGCCGCCCGCCAGCTCGACGCCCTGACCGCGTTCTCCCGCGCCCTCGGGCTGTTCGTCGACGGCCGTCCCGGCGCGACCATGCGCACCTATCTCGAGGTGGTCGAGCGGGCCGACTTCGCCACCGACCCGTGGCTGCCGCCGGCCGGAGCTGGCACCGACGCCGTGGCCCTGCTCGGCGTCAACGCCACCAAGGGCCGCGAATACGACCTGGTGGTCGTGGCCGGCTGCCTCGAGGGCGTGCTGCCCCGCACGGCCTGGCCGCAAGGCCTGTTCGAGGCGTGGCGGCTCGACGGCGACCTCGGGCCGGTGGCCCACGCCCGGGCGGTGCTCGACGCGGAGCGGCGTCGCTTCACGCTGGCGGCCAGCCGGGCGCGGGACCGGGTGGTGCTCACCTGGTCAAGGGTCGAGGGGCGGGGCGAGCCCTCACGGTTCCTGCTCGAACTCGGCCTCGACCTGCCCGAGGAGCCGTCCCAGCCCGACCCGACCCCGCTCGGGGCGCTCGAGGCGGCCGGCGCCCTCCGCCAGGTCCTGGCCGACCCGGCCAGGCCCGCGGCGGAACGCCTGGCGGCGGCCACCACCCTGGCCGCCACGCCTGGCGTGGAACCGGCCGCCTGGTGGTGGCGGCGGGACTGGACCGTCGACCCCGAGCCGATCGCCGCCGAGGGCCGGCTGCGCACCTCCTACTCCCGCATCGGCACCTACGAGGAGTGCCACCTGCGCTACTTCTTCGGCAGCGTGGCCGGTCTCGACGACCGCACCTCCTACCAGATGGCATTCGGCAAGCTCATGCACACCATCTTCGAGCTGGCCGCCAAGGGTGAGATCGCCGCCGATCCCGAGGCGCTCAAGGCCGCCTACCGGGAGCGCTTCGATCCGGCCTGGTTCCCGTCGCGGGCGGTCGCCCACCAGTACTGGCGCGACGGCATGGGGATGCTGGCGCTCTGGCATGGTGGCGAGGCCGAGCTGGCCCGCCAGGCACTCGCCTTCGAGATCGACTTCACCATCGACGTCGGCGCGCACATGGTCAGAGGCCGCATCGACCGGGTCGACCGTGCCGGCGACGGCATCGCCCTGCTCGACTACAAGACCGCGCGGAACCCCGCCAGCGAGGAAGTCGCCGCCAACTCCCTGCAGCTCGCCATCTACTACCTGGCCGCGCTCCGCGATCCGACCCTGGCGGCGCTCGGCCCGCCGGTGGAGATGCAGCTCGTCTACCCGGCCAAGGCCCGCCAGGGCCGCTTCACCCGCGTCGGCCAGCGGCCCGACCCTGGCCACGGCGAACGTGTCGAGCAGCGCCTGCTGCCGCTGCTCGACGGTGCCGCCGCCGAGGAGTTCGACCCCAACCCGCACGCCGACTGCCGCTTCTGCGCCTTCAAGCCCATCTGCCCGATGTGGCCGCAGGGTGAGGACTTCCTCGCCCCGGTCCAGCCCCCCGAGGACGTCCCCGGCCTCAGCGAGGTGCGCGTATGAGCCTCACCCTCTCGGTGACCAGAGGCGTCAGGGCCGCGCTGCGCGACCAGGAGCCGACCCCGGAGCAGTGGGCGGCGATCGCCGCGCCGCTCGGGCCCGCGCACGTGATCGCCGGCGCCGGCTCCGGCAAGACCGCGGTCATGGCGGCCCGGATCGTCTACCTGGTGGAGCAGGCCGGTGTGGCGCCGTCGGCGGTGCTCGGCCTGACCTTCACCAACAAGGCTGCCGCCGAGCTGGAGGAGCGGATCCGCGACGCCCTGGTGGTGCGCGGGCCTGGGCTGGGTGAAGAGGTGACGGTCGACACCTACCACGCCTTCTCGGCCGAGCTGGTCAAGGCGTACGGCGTCCGGGTCGGGGTGGAGCCCGACGCCGACCTGCTCAGCGAGGCGCAGCAGTACCAGATCCTGCTCGCCATCCTCGACAGCGAGCGCTTCGAGCACCTCAGCGTCCGCTCGGCCGGCTTCATCATCCGCAAGACCCTGGAGCTGGCCGCCGCCTGCGCCGACCACCTGACCACCCCGGAACGGGTGGTCGCGGCCTCCCTCGCGCTGCTCGACCGCGCCGAGGCGGGGGAGCGCCTGCCCGACTGGCAGGTGCAGGCGGCCAGGGAGCGGATCGAGCTGGCGCGCCTGGTCGAACGGTACGTCGCCGAGAAGCGCCGGCGCGGCCGGATCGACTTCGGCGACCAGGTCGCCAAGGCGGTCGAGCTGGTCGAGGGCCAGCCGGAGATCGCCGAGGCCCTCCGCGCGCGCTTCCCCCACGTGCTGCTCGACGAGTACCAGGACACCAACATCGCGCAGCGCCGGCTGATGCAGTGCATCTGCCGGCACGGCGCCTCGATCATGGCGGTGGGCGACGCCCGCCAGGCGATCTACGCCTTCCGCGGCGCGACCATGTACAACCTGCTGTCGTTCTCCGAGCATTTCCCGGCCGCCGACCGCGCGCTCGACGAGCCGCTGCCGCTGTCGACCAACTTCCGCTCCGGCCGCCGCATCCTGGAGCTGGCCAACGCCGTGATCGAGGCCGTCCCGGACGAGCGCCGCGGCGGCCGCCCCCTGGTGCCGCTGCCGGCCAACGGCGACGGCGAGGTGCGCGCCGCCCTGCTCACCGACCAGTACGCCGAGGCCGCGTTCGTCGCCGACCAGGTCGCCAGGGCCCACGCCGAGGGGCTGCCGGGCTTGGACGCTGGGACTGACCGGACCTGGCCGGCGTGGCGGGACGTCGCGGTGCTGGTCCGTTCCAAGCGGCTGCTCGGCCCGATCCGCGAGGCGCTCGAGCAGCGTGACGTGCCGGTCGAGGTGGTCGGGCTGTCGGGTCTGCTGGAGACGCCGGAGATCGTCGACCTGGTCAGCGTGCTCCGGGTGATCGACGACCCCGGCGCCAACGTCGCCCTGACCAGGGTGCTGCTCGGGCCGCGCTGGCGCATCGGCTACCGCCACCTGGTCCGGCTGGCCCGCTGGGCGAGCCGGCACAACCGGGGCCTCAAGGAAGGCCTGCCGGGTGAGGACCCCGACCCCGGCGACGTGTCCTTCGCCCTGTCCGAGGCGCTCGACCACCTGGACGAGGTCGAGGGTCTCGACGAGGAGGCCCTGGCCCGGCTGGAGGCGTTCCGCGAGGAGCTGCGCCAGCTGCGCGAGGCCGCCGACGCGCCCCTGATCGACCTGGTCCAGACGGTGCTGGAGCGCACCGGCGTCTGGGCCGATCTGGAGGCGTCCAGCGACCGGCGGGCCCTGTCGGCCAGGTAGAACCTGGCCACCTTCCTCGACCGGGTGGCCGAGTTCGCACCGGTCTAGGGCGACCCGTCGCTGCCGGCGTTCCTCGC